>WJLK01000110.1 GCA_014728565.1 Candidatus Pacearchaeota archaeon | reverse complement strand
GATTTAGATGAGCTTGACAAAAAAATAAAAGAGCTAAAGGATAAGGGTGTTATTGTTTCTGATTAATAAAATTTTTAAAATCCTATTTTTTTGTTTTTTATGGGTGTTGGCAAGAGTTTGAAGAGAAAGTTAGCAGAAGGAAGGGGCACTCCTCATAGAAACAAATATCAAGGAGAAAGTCATGCTGAGGAATATTTCCAGGAAGTAGTAGAAAGAGCAAATAATGCAAGGAGAAAAAAGAGAGAAGAATCTCCTGTAAGAGTGTTTGGAATGTGGTGGAGATATAACACAGAAACAGGTTATATTTTATTTCTTAATAAGAAAAAAAGAGATGATGAAGATGGTTTTTCTCATAGTGAAGTTATGGAAATAGCTCCCCAGATACAAGAGCCTTGTATTGAATCTTATTGTTCTGATAGAACTCAACACTTTCTAGTTAGATGTAAAAAAAGAGAGTTTTATGTTGAGATTAATTCTATGGGTGATGTAAGACTTCCATGTTCTGTAGATTATGCACAAAATAGAGATTATAGATATGTAAGAACTAATGATCCTGATAAAATACAGAGTTTTTCAACAATGCAGGACTGGAAACCTGAAGATTTCAGGGATAGTAGAAGACATTTTCTTGTTAGTGATTAATCTCACCAATCATCTGATGAACTCCTATATTTCTGATATTTATTTTTAAATTTTTTCCAGATATTTTTTTACTGGAATTTATTAAAACAAGATTATAGTTATCATCTCTTGCTTCATAAAACCCCTCTCTTTTGTTATTAACAAAGACAGCTATTGTTTTTCCGAGATATTTTTTCTTGTTTTCCAGTGCATTTTTTCTATGGATATCCATTAATTCTGCTGTTCTTTTTTTTATAATCTCAATTGGAACTAATTTTAATTTATTATTTTTTATTCTTCTATATAGGGGTGTTTGTTTATGCAATGAAAATTTTGATAAATTAAATAAATCTGGTTTGAATTTTTTTATAAAATTCAAATTTTCTTCGTGGTCTTTTTCTGTTTCACCGGGATAACCTGCTATTATATCTGTTGAAATTGTTAAATCTGGAAATTCTTTTCTGAATTTATTTATTATTTTACGTACAGTATTTATATTGTATTTTCTTTTCATTTTCTTCAGAATTTTATCAGATGCTGATTGTACTGGAATGTGAAGGAATTTATAGATTTTTTTATTTTTATAAACTTCAATCATTTCATTTAATATTGAATAAAGATTATTAGGATTCATCATTCCTAAACGAAGCTTAAATTTATGTTTTAAATTTAAAATCTCAATTAAAAGTTCAGAAAGTTCCTGTTTTTCTCTATCAAGACCATAGGCTGCATTGTCCTGGCTGGTTATCCATATTTCTCTGACTTTGTTTTCTAAATCTGATTTTATTGATTTAATTATTCTCTCTTTATCATAAGAGAATAATTTTCCTTTTGCAAGTCTAGTCTTGCAAAAATTGCACTCTCCTAAACAACCTTCTAAAATCTGGGTAATTGAAATTAGTTTATTTTTAGGAATTTTTGGAAGAAAGAGTTTTTCTTCACTAGAATAAGAGAGATAATGTTTTTGTTTGTTAGAAGTTAATTTATTTTCATTATAATCTTTAAGTAATCTAGTAATATCTTTAAAATGATGAGTTCCTAATAATATTGCTTTTGGATTTAATTTCCTTATAGCTGTTGAGTCAGTTTCTGGCATACATCCTGTGATTATCATCAACTTATTTTTATAATTTTTTTCTAGGTCCTGAATTCTTCTTTTTATTTTGTTTTCTGTTTTAGACTTAACAATGCATGTATTTATTATTATAATGTCAGCTATTTTTTCATTATTAGTAATTTCATAACCTGCTTGTTTTAAGAATCCAGATATAATTTCAGAATTATTTTGATTAGCAGTGCATCCATAAGTCTCAATATAAATATATTTCATAACTAGGAATAATACATAATATTTAAGAAGTTATTGTCTGTAAGACTCAAATGAAAAATGAGAGTAAATTATTCCTACTCTGTCTTTTATTTGCATATCTTCTATTATAAGATCTGTTAGTCTTGAAGTCATGCATTCAACACAATCTGGAGCTATTTTAAAAATTTCATCTTCGCCCTCAGAAACATAAACTAATCTATCTTCTGAAATTCTGGGATAAACCAGAATATTCTTATAGCGATCGCATATTCCAAAAATATCTTCAAATTCTGATTCTTCTGAACCTTGAGTTAATCTTACTCTTCCAGGTTCAGCAGTTATTTTTTTTAAAGTTTGCATATCGGGAGGGATATCTTTCTCTCCAAATCTTCCTTGATAAAAACAATCATTCCAGTCTTGTTCATGAGGAACCTCTCTTTCTGTCTGTAAAAAATATAAAAAACAATGTATAAGGAATTCAGGAGTATTGGTTTTATGAGTTCGTACCTGGTTTGAAGATTGAGAGAGCAAGACTCTTTCATCCTCGATTCTAACATCTATACCCATTATCTATAATGAAACAGAATGTTTATAAGAATTATTGTAATGCAGGAGTAATAAAATTTTATTTATTTTGGATAAATCTCTAAAGTTCAGGATAATCAGGATTTATAAGCATTAAAAGGAAAACCACTGTAAACAATTCCTATTTGTTTCATCTGACTCAGATTCTGAAACTGACTTATTAATTCATTAAAAAAATATCTCGCGTCTCTTGATTCTAATGCAAGGACTATTTCAGAATCATTATCTAGATAAACTAATCCCTGATATAATCTTGGATATCTGTTTCTGTCTCTTTTATCTGGAATTCTCAGAGGCTCTTGATGATTAACTGAATATATGTCTTCTGAAAGAAGTACTAATCCATCTTTGTTTCTTACAGCTCTTCTTATCTCTTTTAAAAGAGGCATGTTATGAGGAATTCTTCCTGGTTTTTTGAATCCTGTTGTTCTGAAGAACCGGCTCTCCCAGTCATTGGCATAAGGAACTTTGCCCTGGGTTTGCAAAAAATAAAGAAAACAGTGAATAAGAAAGGTGTATCTATAGGAATTGTCAGTCCATATTCTTAGATCACCTTCTTGTTTTATTACTAGGTCTCTGCTTTTTCTTAGAGGAAGATAAATATTGCCCATTTAATCTTATAATAAGAAGTATTTATGATTATTATAAAAAAATAAATTCTCTACATCTCCTCCATTACTTCAATTCCAAGAAGATGCAGAGCATTATGAAGAGTTGTTCTAAAGGAATCAATTAATCTTAATCTAAAAGCTTCTTTTTTACTTTCAAGAACTCTACAGGAATGGTAAAATTCATTGAACAGTTTTGCAAGTTCATAAGAATAATTAGCTATTAGTGAAGGATTTAGATTTTTTTCTGCTTGCTGGACTGTTTCTGGAAAAAAAGAGATTTTTTTTAATAAAGCTATCTCTGGTTTTTCTAAATTATCAGTAGAAATTTTGTTTTTGTTGAAATTTTTAGCTTTTCTTATAACTGAACTTGCACGTGCATAGGAATACTGAAGATAAGGTCCTGTGTTGCCTTCAAAATTAAGTGACTTCCAGGAAAAATGAACATTTTTTATTGGTTCGTTTTTTAAAACAAGATATTTTACAGCGCCAACTCCTACTTTTTCAGGATCACCTTTTGTCTTTCTTTTTTTAATTTCTTTTTCTGCTTTTTTTACTGTTTTTTTTAATACCTCATCTAAAAGAATGATGTTTCCTGTTCTTGTTGCCATTACTTCTTTTCCAAACTTAAGAGTTCCAAAGGGCAGGTGAATCATTTTACTGGAAAATTCAAATCCAAAAATTTTCATTATATTAAATAAGTGCTGGAAGTGCTCTTTTTGCCTGAAATCAGTTACATAAATCATTTTATGAAAATTATAATTTTCATATCTTTCATAAGCTGCTCCAATATCATAGGTGATATAGGTGGCTGTTTTATTGCTTCTTAATATATACTTCTTTTTTCCAAGAGATTCTGTGAAAATTGCGCCTTCGGGTTCTGCTTTAGCATGACCTTTTAAAATGGAATCAGCAATTATTTGTTTTCCTCTTTTTTCAAAATAACTCTGGCCTGTTGTTTCTGTGAAAGTTACATTTAAAATATCATAGACTTTGTTGAATCCTTTTTCAGAGGCTTTTCTTATTTCATTCCATATTCTATGGGTTTTTTTATCTCCTAATTCAAGAAGTTTTATTTTTTCCTTTGCTTTATTTGTCCACTCATTATTACTAGCAAGTTCATCCATGCCCTCTGTTGCCTGGATTTTTTCTTTATTGCAGAATTTAACATACAATCTAAGGAGTTCTTTAACAGGATCTTTTTTTAAATTTTTTTTATTAAGCCATAATTCATAACTTGCTATTAGTTTTCCTATATGAAGTCCTGTATCTCCCAGATAATTAATGCCTACTGGATTATAATTAAGAAAATCATAAATTCTCATTAAAGAATCTCCTATTATTGTGGAACGAATATGGCCCACATGCATTGGTTTTCCTATATTAGGATGAGAGAAATCAATTATTACAGTTTTTTTCTTTCCATTGTTTGTTTTTCCAAAATTAGCATTTATTTTAATTATTTTCTCAGCTAATTTATTTTTGTTTATAAAGAAATTCAGATAAGATCCTCGTGGTTCTATTTTTTCAATTATCCTGGAAATTTTAAGTTTTCCAGCTAATTCCTCAGCTAGTTCTTTTGGATTTTTTTTCTTTTTTTTACTTAAAATAAAACATGGAAAAGCATAATCTCCATAATCTGGATTAGGAGGAATTTCAATTAAATCTCCTATATCTTTTTCTTTTAAAGAGATTTCATTCTTAAGAATATTTATTATTTCTTTTTTAAACATACACTAAAAATAGGAATTTTGTATTTAAATGTTTTTAATCGAAGAGAGGGCTAAGTTATTTATAATAACTGAAAAAAATAGATGGCTAGATATGTTAAAACAGAGTTTGAAAAATTAGTAAGGTTGAGAGGGAACAAAATATCTATCAAAAAATTCTTCTAGGGATACTACAAGAAAAACAGAAAAAATAAGTATAAAAAACTGAACAAAGAAAAATGCAGGGTTCTTTACAATATAATTAGCCATATTCTCGTCGCTTATCGGTAAGTTTATAGCACCCAATCTAAGTGTAAAAATAAAAGTGAAAGTCCCAAATAATAAACTTTGGATTAATTTATCAAAAAAATCAAGTTTTTTTAAACCAACCATACGATTTCTTAAAGCCAACCCTATATAACCGACTCCTATAATCAATGTTCCTAGTATAGCAGTATTTAGATTTAAAGGAAAATCCATCTTAGTTATGTGAAAGATAATGAAAAATTAAAATTAAAATTCCAAATCCTAGTGCTATCCATCCAGAAGGCACTAAATTTATTTGAATATTAAGAAATTTAATGTTATCCTTAAACAAATATCCAAAAAAAAGCAACAAAATTCCTATCATAAAAATCACCCATCCACTAATATGAATAATTTTTCCGTTACTTTTCCTCTTAGCCATATAACACCCTCTTTTATTATTAAAATTAACATTTTCTTCTTTATATTCTTTTCCTTCAAGTCGATTCTTGACAATTATTGCTTTTTACTATAAAAGTCCCTAAGATTTAACAGCCCCTTTAATCGAAACTTTTAAAAATAGGAAAAATATATAGAAAATACCAAAATAGTGATAATTCTTATTAAAATAAAGTAGAAAAATGGCAACTGGATTAGATGATGAAAGAACCCGAATGAGTGGGAATGGTTTTAATGGAGATTCTTTAGGATATAATAAAACCAGGACTATCTCTCTTTATAGAAAACCTCGTGAATTAAAGGATATGCTTGAGGTTAGAGTGGATGGAGAAGGAGTTCAATCTAGAGAAGTTGATGTAGGTGTTGAATCAGAAACAAGATTTCTTGAAGAATCTAATGGAGATAAATATGCTTATGCATTAAGGAGAGGTGACAGTGGTTATGAAGTTGCACTAGTTCATGGAAGAGTTGTTAAAGATAGTCATGCTTATGTATTAGTAGAAAATGTGGAAGAAGGAGATCAAGAAAGAGTAAGAAATCTTTTTGTTAGAGAGTTGGGTGAATATCCAGTTTGTTTTGAGGAATAAATTAAATTTATAAAATCTTTTTTCTAGTTATATAGATGGTAAAAAAATGTGTTATTTGCAATAACAACATTCAGGAAGAATATAACAAATTATTAGGAACAATTCTTAAAGTGAAGAATGAAAAAGGAAAAAATGAGTTTATTCATGTTTGCAGTGAGTGCCAGAAAAAGGATAAATGGATTGAAACTGCTAAGATAAAGGCTGCTTAATGTTCTTTTTGGGTTTTAAAGTAATTTGTTTTTTTATCAATCTCATTAATAGTAGCTTCAGAGAGATAAACTGTTCCAAAAAAAGATGTATATCCAACTCACAGAAAAGTGCTTAAAATTCCAGTGGCTTTTAGTATAATCTATAATACAATTCCTTCTAGAACTGTCCAGGTCATTATATACCTCATATTCAACTTTTTTTACTTCTATGATAAGAAATCATTTTATGATTATAAAATTTTTGAAAGATACTTTTTTAAATCACTAAATATTGGAAATCATATCAAGAGTTATGCGAGGGTTCCCGAGTGGTCAAAGGGGCAGGACTTAAGATCCTGTGGCTTAGTGCCTTCGGGGGTTCGAATCCTCCCCCTCGCATTTATATTTTTTAGTTCATATTTGTTTTTAAATTAAAAAGAGATTATAATAAAATGGAAAATCAAACTCATGAAACCTGGTATATTGGAGTAATGAGATTTGGAGATAGATACTATACTTTAATTGGTGCCTATGGAAAACATTATAGAGGTTTTAGAGAGATTGCATTGAAAAATGGATGTGAGATTGTTGCTGAAGTGTTTGAAATAAATGACTGTGAAATAAATCTTTTAACAGGATTTACAGGAGATGGGAAGAGAACTGGAAAAAATCTCTTGAGAGAACTATCAGATAGATTAAACTCTGGAGATATTGAAAATCCTCAACAAAAATTGCAAAATTTAGTTGATTCTGTAAAAAGTATGTAACTAGGAAAATTCTCAAAATGGTAGCACCTAGTGAAAGAAATTATCTTGTAATTTCCAGAGACAGAGAAGGAATTTATAGATGGATATCTGTTTATGATAGAAATTATGATTTCTTTGTAAGAGATATTAATAGGAGAGGGGGAGAGATAGTTGCGCAGCAGATCTTTGTTAGTGAGGATGAATTAAACAAAATAACAGGCTATAAACCAAAAATTATAGATAGGGTTGTTTCTTTAGATGATCCTTGTGAAGAAATAGGACCTCATTATTTAGATGAATTAGTTGATAGATTAAATTCAGGAATTACCCTAGATGCTCAGGAAGTACTTAGAAGATTAAAAGCAGAAAAAACTTAAAAACCTTAATATCTTATTCTGCATGGCAGACTAGGCTGGCGGGTTAGCTCTCCGCTATAATGCTCGTGAGCTTTAAGCAAGCTGCAAGAGGGGGAGTGATATTGCTTTTAAAGGGTCTTGATACAAACGTTGATGCTCTGTCCTCTCTGATCTTGCTTTTGCGAAATGGGTCAGGCCTTGACCGGAGCAGCCCTAAACAGAAGTTAAGATGCTTAGGGGGTAGCAGAGCTGAGAATGTATTGAGGTAGCTCTTTAAGGGGAATTGAGCAAACCCTTGAGTCTGTCAAACTTTTCAAAACAAGTTTGATCAAAACCGTAATCTAAGCAAAAAGTATTTTTAGAAAAAAGCTTGATCAAAAAAATTTCTTAGGAAGACGATATTTTCATCAATAATCTTAAATACTGTAATTATTATATATTATTATGACTAAAAAAAGAGGGCAATTCTATATAGTTGCTGCAGTTATAATTGTTGTTGTATTAGTTAGTTTAACAAGTATTACAACATACATCTCAATAAAGTCAAATCCTGAAACAATATATGATTTAGGTGAAGAGCTGAGTCTGGAAGGTTTCAGAGTTGTTGAATATGGAATCTATAATCAGGAAAATGTAACTCAAATTGTAGAGGATTTAACAAATGAAACTTTTTTTCCATATTTTTCACAAAAAATGAGTGAGGCTGATATAGGATTTATTTACGGAAACAAGACTGACATATATGGAGTAGTATACAACAGAACTGAGGGAGGAACAATATCTGCTAGTTTAGGAGAAACTCTTTCTGAGATACAATATAAAAAATATGTAAAATTAAAAAAAAGACTGGAAAATACAGGTGGAGAGACAAGATTAAGTGTCTTTGATAAAAACTACACTTTTGAAATAAGTGAGGGTGAGGTTTTTTATTTCTTAATTGTGCAGGAAAAAGAGGGTGAGGTTTATATAGAAAGAAATTAAGTAAGAATGAATAAAAAAGCAGTTAGTTTGATGATATCATATGTAGTATTGATTGCCATAGCTATTGCTTTATCTATTGGTATTTATTCCTGGTTAAAGATAATAGCAAGTGATGTAAAACCCAAGGTAAATTGTGAAGAGGGAACTGTTTTAACACTGACTGATTACAAGATTATTTACAGGAACTTAACAATAGATGTCAAAAACAGCGGCAGATTTAATATAGATGGTTTTATAATGACTGTAAGCAATGATAGTGACAAACCTCCTACTATGAATCTTCTTGGAAAAGAAGTTTACAAAGGTTATTATTACTTTATGAATCCTCTTAAACCTGGAGAAAAAAAATCTATGAACTTTTCCAATCAAACAACAAAAGGTTATCAAATTGAGCTAGATGAAGTAAAGAAAATCCAGATACAGCCTTTTATTGAGTATGAAAGAAGTATTATTTTATGCGAGGATTCTGTGATAGAGCAAGATGTGGAATTTGAACCATCACCATTTTATATACAAAACATGAAAGGGCTTGTATCCTGGTGGAAGTTTGAGAACAATTTTGAAGATTCAATTGGTAATAATGATGCAGGCAGTGTTAATGGAAATCCTATTTTTGTTTCAGGAGTTGAGGGAAGTGCTGTAGAGTTTGATGGTGCTGATGATTATATTCAATTAGATAATCCATTTTCATTAAATAAATCAGGTTCTGCAGTTAGCATATGGATAAAACCAAAAAGTATAAATATTTCTAATTATGATAATCATAGTCATTTTCTAGGGTCAGGTTCAGCTACAGTTAATTATATTGGTTTAAAAAATTCCAGTTCACATGCCTTCTTGATTTCTGAGAGCACTGAGAATGGAGATTACTGGATGTATCATAATTATGGAGATTATTCAACAATAAAAGGAAATTGGATGCATATGGTTTTAACTGTTGAGAGTGATGCTGTTTCATTATATGTAGATGGTTCAGTTGTTGATACAAGAACTGTGGTTAATAATCTAACCTTAAGTTATTTTGGTCAGGGAAATTTGGAAACGAGATACAATGGAACAATGGACGAAGTCCTTATATTCAACAGATCACTTGTATCAGAAGAAATTGAAAACATTTATGATGAACAAAAGTCATAGTAAAATTTTAAAAATCAATAATTATTTATAATAAAGGAGATTGAATAGAAGATGGGTAAAAAAGCGGTGAGTCCTGTAATATCAACAGTTTTATTGATAATGATAGTTCTTATACTGGCTTTGATAATACTTCTTTGGTCAAGAGGATTTGTAAAAGAGGTTGTTATAAAAGAGGTTGGGGGTGAAAGCAAAAGAGCTGAGAAGTTTTGTTCTGAAATTGAAATGAGTATTGATATTTATACAGGAGGTTTTAGTGTGACTAATCAGGGAAATGTTCCTATCAATGGATTAAATGTCAGATGGTCTGATGGAGGTACCTCCAAAATAGATAAGATAAGTGATTCTAGGATTAATCCAGGATTAGTTATTGAAGTTGATGGTTATGATGTTAGTAATTACGAGGAACTAAAGGTCATACCCATAGTACTGGGAAAGACAAAATCAGGTTCAATACAGGAATTTCCATGTCCTGAAAAATACGGAGTTGTTGTTTAAGATGAAAAGAAAAATTTTTCCCTCGTCAAAACATACAAACTCGCGTTCAGAACTAGCTAAACTAAAAAGAATATTGCCTAGTTCAAAACGCTCGCAATCACAGGTGGTGACTACTGTTTTACTGATATTAATTGTAATGGTCACTACAGGAATTATCATTGGTTTTGTTGTTCCTCTTGTCAGAAACCAGTTATCAGAAGGAGATTGTCTGCAATTTATAAATAAAATTGAGATAAGCAGTAATAACCAATATACATGTTATAATAATACAGCAAGTTATATGCTTGTTCAGATAAGAATGGGAGATATTGAAGAAGAGCTTGGAGGTATTGTTATTGAAGCAGGAGGTGCAACAACTCAAACTTTTGAAATAAAAGATGGAGCTGCTCCTGATGATGTAGAGATGTATGATGGTGGAAACATTGAAATTCCAGGAAGAAACGAGGCAAGAACATATAATCTGACAACTGTTAATTCACAACCTGAAATAATCAAGGTTTATCCACTAATGGTCAACAACAGAACCTGTTCTGCTGCTGATGTTTTAAATACAATTAGTGTCTGTGTATAAAAATCACCTCTAAAAACATATGCCAGATCATAATAAATCTAACTAAACATACATAATGGATAATAAAAAATCTCAGGTATGGGTTGAAACTGCAATTTATACTTTAATTGGACTAACAATAATAGCTATTGTTTTGTCTATTGCTCTTCCTCAGATAGATAAAATTAAGGACAGGGAGATAGTAAAGCAGACAACACATGTTTTGAACACACTAAACAGCAAGATAATAGAGACAGAACAATCTCCAGGCAGTATTAGGATTGTTCAGTTTAAATTAGGTAAAGGTAGGCTTGAAATTGACTCTGAAAATAATGTTCTTAAATACAGTCTAGAAAAAACAAGATTAAAACTAAGTGAACCAGGAGAGGATATTGAAGAGGGGGATCTAATAATTAGAACTGAAGAATATGGAAAGAGGTATAATATTTATTTAACAATGGACTACAGTGATAGCTTAAACATGACTGTGGGAGATGAAAAAAGGAAAGAGACATTTGCATCAAATGTTATTTATAGACTTCAAATAGAAAATGTGGGTGATAATGCTCCTGAAGAAAACATCCATATTAACTTTAATGTTCTTTAATTGTATTTATCAAAAATATCTTGATAAATCCAATAATATTCACTTTAATCTTTAAATTTAAATACTCGCTTTTATTCTATCTTATATAAAAAAGTAGGGAATATGGAAAAAATAGAGATTAATCTAAATCCAAATGTACCTCCTCTTCCTAGAGTGGATGATAAAAAGAAGCTAAATATAAGGTATACTCTGATTTCTCCTTATGTAAGTGTTCATATTTACTGGGATGATAAATCTGGAGAAGTTATTTATGAAATTGAGGAACCTATACTTGATGATAGTGAAAAAGCACTTCTAAAGACACTTGAGGAAAGTTTGGGTGAGATGATAAATATTAATGTTCTTGTACAAAAAACAGTTGAATCAATGATTGAGTATATAGATAAAACATCCAGATTATTAATCGAGGAATTAGACCTTCAGATAACAGGAGAAAGTTATAAAAAGATATTCTATTATTTGTTCAGAGATTTTATTGGATTAAATAAGATAGAACCTCTTATAAAAGATTATTTTATTGAAGATATAGAATGCAATGGAGTTGAAACACCTATATATATTGTACATAGAG
>WJLK01000012.1 GCA_014728565.1 Candidatus Pacearchaeota archaeon | reverse complement strand
GTTAGTAATGTCAGTGATTTTTCAAGTTTAGTTTATAGTAATTATAGTATTTCTGAACAAGAGGATCCTACTGGAGATACACCTACTGGAATTTCAGAGGAAGGTGCTTATTACTGGAGGGTATTGGCTAGTGATTTAATTGATAATTCTTCCTGGAGTGAGACTAGAGTATTTTATTATGATTTAAATGCTCCAGATTTAACTTTTATTAATCAGACAGGAGAGGATGGACTGATAATAAATAATAGCCATCCTCTGGATCAGGGAGAGAACATGAGTATTTATATTAATGTGAGTGATGTTGATATTGATAGTGTATGGATTGTTGTTTGGGATGCTATAAAAGGAGGAACAGAGAAGTTCAGATCTTTGTTAACCTATGTTGGTGGTGTATTATGGATGGCAGTTATTCCTACAGATTATACATGGGATTTGTTAAGTTATAATTATACAATTTATGCTAATGATTCACTAAATCAGACTTCTGAGTATGATGGGAATTTTACTCTTTTAAAAGGTGATGCAACAATTAGTGTGAGTCCCGATCCTGTTAATACCACAACCAATGTTACAGTTTCAGGTTATCTTAATTTAACCAATGGGAGTGTATTAGGAAATTACCCAATAAATTTTTATGTTAATGGAACTCTTTTATTATTTTCTAATGTAACTCCTATAGGAACTTATGATAATTACCAGGAGTTTAATGATACAACTAGTTCAGAATTTGATAGGGGAGATTATTATCAGACAACAAGTGATGGGGATAACCTTACTTTATCAGAGGGTAATGCTTATGGTAATTATACTAGAATTTTAGATGCTGGTGCTAGAGTGGAGTGGAATTATATTCATTTCTCCTGGACTGGAGAGAGTTGCTCAGGTACAGTAGGTTTTCAGGATGGAGATTCTAATGATTATTCAGAGACAGAAGATACTTATATTCATAGTGATTTTGGAACAAGTAATTACGGAAGTGAATCTAGTATTATTATTGATGGGTCACCAGATTCTCTTAGAGGTTTAATTAGATTTGGAGATATCCTTGGAAAGAGATTCAATCAGGTTCCTGAGAATTCAACAATTCTTGGGGCAAATATCACTTTGGAAGTTTATGATACTGGAAATCAGGTTACTGTTTATGAAGTTCTAGAGAACTGGACAGAGAGTGAAGCAACATATAATAACAGACTTAGTGGCACTCAATGGGGGTCAGGTGGTTGTTCTGCACCTCCATCAAGGTCAGCAAGCTCTGAAGATAGTTTTACAGCAGGAAGTGAAGGAAGTTATACTTTCGATATTATCAATGCTATGAAAAGATGGGTAAATGGCACTTCTTATAATTATGGAGTGGTTCTGGATATGCCTACTAGTAATGGTATTTCCATCAATAGCAGTGAATATTCAAATCAACAAGTAAGACCTAAATTATCTGTACAGTTTAGTTCTAATGAATGCACAGATGTTAAATTTTATATAAGGACTTCTAATGATAAAAATTCCTGGACTGATTGGAGAGAAGTCAATAGTGGAGAGGCAATAAATGATTCAAATATTGCAAGCAGGTATCTTCAATACAGAGTTGAGTTGTCTTCTGTTAATAATTCAATTACTCCAATACTTGAAGAAATTTTTATTAATTACACAGCTATTGTTACAAATTCAAGTGGCGACTATGAATATAATTTTACAAATCCTATAGGTTATGGAGTCTATCCTATTTCAGTTAATACAAGTGTCAGGACAATTGATATCTCTGCTATGACAAATTTAAGTGTAGAAACTGGTGTTGCTCCTACTCTTGAACTTGTAACTCCTACTGATGGCCAGTGGTTTAATTACAGTAATTTAAATTTAACTTATAATGCAACAGATGTTAATGATGACATGGTTTTATCAGAACTTATAATCAATAATCAGGTTAATGCCACTAATTCCACTGCAATAAATAACGGGATTTACAGTAATTTTAGTATAAATTTTTCAAGTGGAGAGTATAACTGGACTGTTAATGTTACTGATTCAACTGGGATGGTTGCAACAGATACTTCTAGGAAGTTTTATATAGATTTGATTGATCCTAATATTACTCTTATTTTTCCTTATGATGATTCTGATCACTCTGTGAGTCAAATAAATTTAAGTTTCAATGCTACTGATAATATGGATTCTGTTTTAGATTGTGATGTTGTATTGGATGGAAATGTCATTAATTCAACAACTTCAAATAATGGAGTAATAAAAAATGTTAGTTCAGGATTGCTTTTAGATGGAATGCATTACTGGAATGTTACCTGTACTGATGAATCTGGCAGGAGTTACACCAGTGAGACCTGGTCTTTTAATATTACTGATACTCCTCCTAATGTTACTTTATTTTCTCCTAGCCTGAATTATGTTGATGATGATGGAACAATATCTTTTCAGTATAATGCTACTGATAATTCAGGATTTTTGAATTGTAGTTTAATATTAAATGGAAGTTTTGATAAGACAAATCAGAGTAAAATTTTAAATGGGCAGTATAATATTGTTGATAAAATTGGAATTCCTGAAGGATGGCATAATTGGACTATAGAATGTTTTGATTTAAGTGAGAACTCTCATAAACCTTTAGCTAGAAATTTTAGCGTTGATTTAAATCCTCCTGATGTTGACCTCAATCTTCCATCTGACAGCAGTGTTTTTAGTGCAGGAGATGTTAATTTTAATTTTACTGCAACTGATGTTATTGATTCTCTGCTATCCTGTAATCTGACTATTAATAATGTCATTGAAGATAGTATTGCTGCAACTTCGGGGGATCTTGAAAATAGTTTTGTAACTGGTTTAACAGATGGATTGAAATACTGGAATGTTACCTGTATTGATGATGTTGGGCACTCAAATACTAGTGTAACCTGGACAGTGAATATTAGTGAAGCTCCTAGTGTGGTTTTAAATACTGGAAATGAATCTGCATATACTGAAAGTCAAATTAACTTAACTTATACTCCTAGTGATAATACTAATTTAAGTTCGTGTAATCTGTATCTGGATGGAGTATTCAACCAGTCAAATTCAACTGTTATTTTTAATGGTCAGCAAAATAATTTTACTGTTTATGGATTAGAGGATGGCAGTTATTACTGGTATGTTAATTGCAGCGATTATATTGGTTTATGGAATTATTCAGAGACAAGAGTCTTTTATATTGATAGTAATGCTCCAGATATAGCTTTGCATTATCCAGATGGGCATGATGTTTATTCTCAGAATATTACTTTTAATTTTACTGTTCTTGATGCAGTTGATGACAATCTTACCTGTAATCTTACTGTTGATACAACTGTAGAAATTTCGAATTTTGGAGCTATCAATGGAAGTGTAACAAATAAGACTTTATCAGGAGTAACTGACGGATTTCACACATGGCATGTTAATTGTACAGATGATGCTGGTAATTCCAATGGAAGTTTAGTTTATAATTTTACTAGGTTTACAAATCCCGCAGTTAATTTATTTTATCCTGACGATAATCACTGGTTCAATGTCAGTGGTTTTAATCTAACTTATGTTCCAGAGGATGATGAGGGAATAACAATCTCTTATCTTATTATAAATGGAAAGGTTAATAGAACAAACTCGACAGCAATAACCAATGGTTTTTTTAATAATTTTACAATAGAGTATTTTCATGATGGGAAATATAATTGGACTGTTAATGTTACTGATGTCAGTGGTTTAAATGGTACTGATAGTGAAAGGATTTTCTATGTTGATACCCAGAGTCCTAGATTAGTATTAAATGCCCCTAATGGTACTGAGACTCTTGTAACAAATAATGTAACTTTTAATTTTACATCAACAGATAATCTGGATTTGAATATTGATTGTAATCTTACAGTTGATGAAGAGGTTGAATATTCAGATGTTTCTGCTAATGGTTCTGATGTATTGAACAATGTAATTTTAAGTGATGGAAACCATACCTGGAATGTTATGTGTTGGGATAATGCAAGTAATTTTAATTATAGTGAAACAATAAATTTTACAGTAAAAGCTCCTCCAAATGTTACTCTTGATGACCCTACTCCTAATGAGAGGCATAATACAAAAAACATTACATTTGTTTATACTCCCCTAGATCCTATTGGGATAAATAATTGTAGTTTATATATTGATGGAGCTTACAACCAGACAGAACCAAGTCCTGTTAAAAATCAGCAGAATAATCTTTCAGTTTATGGAATTTCAGAAGGGCAGCATAACTGGACTGTTGGTTGTTATGATTCAGATGATAATTATTTTGAGCCTACTGCTATAAATTTTATAGTTGATTTAAGTGGACCTGATATTTATTTGGAGAGTCCTGAAAATGATTCTGGAATTTATTATACAGGAGGAAATGTTATTTTTGAGTGGAGGGCTGATGATGAATTTAGTGGAGATTTAAGATGCAATCTAACAGTTGATGGCAATGTAGAGGAGGAAGCAAAACCTGTTTCTGATAATATATCCACTAGTGAGCCTGTATCTCTTGGTATGGGAGGTCACTACTGGAATGTTACATGCTGGGATGCTGATTTTACAGGTAATGTCAATACAGGTATAACCTGGTTTTTTAATTTAACTTATCCTGATTTTAAGGTAAATATAACAAGTTTGGTTTTTAATACTTCAGAGCCTAAAGAGGAAGAAACTGTTGAGATAAATGCAACAGTTTATAATACAGGTGGCGCAGATGTTGAAAATGTAATAGTTAAATTTTATGATGGAGACCCTGATTTAAGTGGTCAGCAAATAAATGGAGATAGAGCTGTTAATCTTAGTAGGTATGGGATGAATGTAACTGGTGTCTACTGGAGCTCTGATCTAGGAACTTCTGAAATTTTTGTTGTTGTTGACCCACCTGTTGCAAGTAACGGAAGTTATGATGAATGGAATGAGAGTAATAATAAAATAAGCAGGAATTTATCTGTAGGTTCCTGGGAATTTTTTTATGGGGATATTTTAAGTGTCAGTGATTATTCTCTTGAGACGGACTTGAATCTCAGTTTGATAAGATGGTCTATTGATAGCATTGAGAATGGAAATATATTTGTTAGTGATTACAAGTCTATAATATCCTGGTCAGATTTAATAGCTATTGGAAAAAATAAAACAGGCAGTAACAGTAGTATTAATGATTTTTCAGATATAGATTCTTTGTTGAATACGACTGAATTTAATGATTCGGTTTATAATGTTTTTACAAATAATGGGAATCCAAAAGCTACAACAAAATATCTGGTTTTTGATAATTTTGTTTATGAAGTTCCTGTTGCTGATTCAATTAATAATTCTAATTTTAAAACAGGGATTCTCTGGGATAGTTCAGATGATGTAGGTGATGGTGAGTTTAGTCAGGATGATAAAGAAGATTTAGTTTTTTCAACTCAGTTAAATGAAAGTACGCAAGGTGCTTATGGTATTTATGATTATGAAATGAGAGTTCCTGCAAAATTAAGAGAGTATGATGAAACAGATTCTAATTCTGTTATTTTTTATTTAGAGATTTATTAATAGCTATAATAAAAGATATAAACACAGGAGAATAAATGCAACAAACCAGTAAGTTGTCCAGAAAACATTGTAAATTTTTTCTTTATTGATTAGAAAAACAGACTAGTAGTATTTTATTTTTCTTGTTTTTTAGCTCAAGTGTTAATCTTAAAAAGTGAAGAGAGAAATCATAGGGAATCATTGCAAAAACAATATATAGTAAGAATTAATATTTTAATCTTTCTTTTTCCAGATAATCTTTTTATCTAAATTATAATTTTCAAAGTTTTTAAGGCTGTTGTACTGGTTTTCAGATATCTCAACAAAATTTATATTAAAGTTATTTTTTTGTTTTATTTCATCTATAATTTTCTTGATTTTATCAGTTGGTAAAAAATCTCCTAC
>WJLK01000109.1 GCA_014728565.1 Candidatus Pacearchaeota archaeon | reverse complement strand
ATTAAGAAAAAGAATCTTTTATTTATATCAGATATTGATAAGAGACCTAAAATTTATTAATTTAAATTCCTTTTATATATCAAAATGCTACAAATACAAAACCTAAAATCAGGATATGACAGAATCGAAATACTTCATGAACTTGATATGAATATTAAACTCGGAGAGATTGTAGCTATAATCGGACCAAATGGAGCTGGAAAATCAACTGTTCTGAAAAGTATATTTAATCTATGCGATATTTACTCTGGAAAGATTGAATTTAATAATAAAAAAATCACTCGACTTCCTACTCATGACTTAATTTATGAGGGAATAAGTTTTGTTCCTCAGGGCAGGCAGGTGTTTTCAGATTTGACTGTAAGGGAAAACCTTGAAATGGGAGCTTTTATTATAAAGGATAAGGGGCTTGTTAAAAAAAATATTCAGGATATTTTTGAGAAATTTCCTGTTTTAAAAGAGAAACAGAATGATTATGCCTTTACTCTATCTGGAGGTCAGCAGCAACTTCTTGCTATTGCACGTGCACTTATACAAAACCCTAAAATACTGCTTTTAGATGAACCCTCTCTTGGACTCTCTCCTAGAGCAATGAAAGAGATATTTGAAAAAATCAGAGAAATCAATAAACAAGGTGTTTCTATTATCATAGTAGAGCAAAATGCCAGACAGGCTGTAGAAATAGCTGACAGAACCTATATTCTTGAGGATGGAAAAATAGCACTTAAAGGAGGGAAAAATATCCTTAAAAATCAGAAAATAAAGGATATTTATTTTGGTGGAAGATAAATACTGAAACATATAAAAATATAAAAATTAGAGAATTCTAAGTAATTTATGGGAGTGGAAGGAAAAACAGAGAAAAGAGAAGTTGACGATGGAAGAGAAGTTACAGTTGCAGTAAACCAATTAACACAAGAAGAAGCAAGAGAGATGTATCCTTACAGGCCTTTAAATAAATATTCTGAATCAAGATTTGGTGGAAATGAGATTATGGATGATACAGCCCTCTTACTTAATAGAAATGCCAGAAGATGCAGAATGTGCAAAGCACCAACCATATATAGATATTTAATAGAAGATACTTGTCCTGATTGTGATGTTCGTTCTGAATATAATGGAGCAGATCCAAGAGATCCTAACTATCATGAATTATGCGAACATGTAGCATAACTCAAAAAATATTGATTTTTAATCCCATAATCTTTAAATACGATTTTCTTTATTTAATATAATGGAGTCTAAAAAAGTCGTGCCTGGACTTATACAGGACGCTATTGACAGTATGTCTGAATATAGTGAATCTGAAGGTGTTGATGAAAATAGGAATGAGAATACTCCCAGAGAAAAAACAGAACAGGTATCTGAAAAATACATAAAATGGTTTTCTGAGTTAAACAATGATGATATTGATATTGCTGGAATTAAAGGAGCGTCTCTTTCAGAGATGTATAATGCGAAGTTTCCAATACCCCCTGGATTTGTTATTACAACAAAAGGCTATGAGTATTTTATCACTGAAAATAATCTAAAGGAAAAAATAGATGAAATTTTAAAAAAAGTGAATATAGAGGATACAGATGATTTATTAAGAAAATCTCAGGAGATAAGAAATTTAATTGAAAATGCTAAGATTCCAGAGGATTTAAAAAATGAGATAATAGAATCTTATCATATTCTGGGTAATGAGAATGTCAGGGAACAGGGAGTTTCTGAAGATGCACTCAATATTTTAAAGCATGCTCAGGAACCAACTTTTGTCTCTGTAAGAAGTTCTGCTTCTGTAAAATCTCGTGGTTCCTTTGCAGGTCAGCAGGAAAGTTTTCTTAATATAAAAGGAGATAAAAAATTAACAGAGATTGTAAAAAGATGTTTTTCCTCTCTTTATTCAGCAAGAGCAATTTTCTATAAAATCAAGAATGATCTAGATGAAATTCCAATTGCAGTGATTATTCAAAAAATGATTGATGCTGAAAAAGCAGGTATAGCTTTTTCAGCTGACCCTGTTAATAAAGAGGGTGTTATTATTGAGGCTGTCTATGGTCTTGGTGAGGGAATATCTTCTGGAAAAATACATCCTGACAGGTATACTTCACAAAATCTTGAGATAGAGAGTGTTAAGATAGCTGATAAAAGAGTGGCTGTTGTAAGAAACAGTTCTGGTGATAGTGAGATAGTCAGGTTAAATCCAGAGAGAAGCAGAAGCCAGGTCCTTACTAATGGACAGATTTTAGAGGTATCTGATTTAGTTAAAAAAATAGAGAATTTTTATAAAGAATCCTGTAGCATGGAATTCTCAATTGAGTCAGGAAAAATATACATTATACAGACAAGGGCAATAAAACCCAGTAAAAAACATGGACAAAAAATCGAGGGTGGTGATGTTATAATAAAAGGTTCAGGTGCAAGTCCTGGTGCTGGAACTGGAATTGTCAGAATCATCAAAAGCAAGGAAGACCTTTCTAAGATTAAAAAAGGGGATATTGTTGTAAGTGGAATAACAAGTCCTGATATTATACTTACTACTGAAAAAGCATCAGCAATTATCACTGATGAAGGTGGAATAACAAGTCATGCTGCTGTGGTCTGCAGGGAGCTTGGAATCCCTTTAATTGTAGGAACAAAAGAGGCAACAAGTATGTTAAAAGATGGTATGACTGTAAGTGTTGATGGTTCTACTGGAAAGATTTACCAGGGAGAAATCTCAGAGACAAAAAATATTGAGATAAAAGAGGCTCTAAAAACCCAGAGAGTTAAATTAAAAATAGCTGTTGATCTGCCTGAGTTTGCAAAAACTGCCTCAAGATGCAGGGTTGATGATGCAGGATTAGTAAGAATAGAGCCAATTATAGCTAGTTCAAAAAAACACCCTCTATGTTATAAAAAAGAAAACAAGATAGAGGATTACAGGGAATTATTAAAAGAAAACTTGAATAAAATAGCAGAAAATTTTGATTCTCTGTGTATAAGAACAAGTGATATTAGGACTGATGAATACAATCTTCTGGAAGGTTCTCCAGAAAGAGAATTTAATCCTTTGTTAGGAATACATGGAATAAGATTTAGTTTACAACATCCAGAGATATTAGAGGCTGAGCTATCAGCTATTAAGGATGTTGCTGAGAGAAATCCAGAAAAGAAAATAGGAGTTGTTTTTCCACAGATTATTTCAGTGGATGAAGTGAAAAAAGCAAAAGAATTCTTTAATAAATTCAGGACAGAAAATATGGAATTTGGAATACTAGTAGAAACACCTTCAGCTGTTCTTATTATAGAAGATATATGCAATGAATCTGATTTTATCTTTCTTGGAATAAGAGATTTAACCCAGTATACACTTGCTGTTGACCAGGGAAACAAGGAACTCCAGGATATCTATCATGAGAATCATCCGGCAATTTTCTCACAGATAAAAAGAGTGATAGGTGCATGCAGGAGAACCAAG
Organism: Candidatus Pacearchaeota archaeon; assembly: GCA_014728565.1. Taxonomy (GTDB): domain Archaea; phylum Nanobdellota; class Nanobdellia; order Pacearchaeales; family GW2011-AR1; genus ARS1285. The sequence continues at coordinate 18,692 of WJLK01000109.1, read as the reverse complement.
ACCCAGTCAAATGTATGTGCATTTACAATAAAAAAGGATATAATTGATTTTTTATTTAGAAAAGGTATAAACAGTTTAACAGTAAGTCCTGATGAAGCTTATGAAGTTTCAGTTATTTTAAAAAATATGGAGGATGAGAGAGAACAACCTGTTAAACATGAGGAGCATTTAGAGAAAAAACCTGTTGAAAATTATGAAAAACCAAGAGAGTCTTCAGAATCTAAAAAACTTTCTGAAGATTCTTTTGAAAAACCAGGACTTCCGCAACCACCATCCCCTGATAGAAAAGTTTATGAGAGCAATGAAAAAGAAAAACAGGATATTGATAAAAATGAGAGAGAAAATCAGTATAATGAAAAAAAAGAATATGTAAAAAAGGAAAAACAAGATTATGAGAGCAATAAAGAAGAAGAAAAAGCTCATGAAAAAGTAGACAACATGATCAGGGAACTTGATGAAGAGTTGCAAAAAGAAGATTATGAAGAGAATCTGGGAGTTTATAAACCAGATTCATATGAGGAAGAAAAAACCTATAAATATTTTAATGATGATTAAGTAGTAAATTTGTCACCACTAACCAGTATATAAAAAACCGAAAGATTTATAAACAATAAATTCTTATAAAAAATAACTAATATACCATAATCTAGGTGATAAAATGGAAGATAATGGAAATTCGGATGGAAGAAATGCTTATGAGCAGGAAGCTCAAAGGAGAGCAAGTTCTAGTTTTTATCAGCAAACCATAGAACAAATTAAAGGACAAGATGAACAAAGAAGATTACTTAGAGCTCCATTAGAGGAGCTAGTAAGTGGTCATGAAGGGGTTGGTGAAGCTGAAATTGACGATTGTTTAAGACATCCTGACCAAAGATTAATCAATGCTGTTTCAAATCATTTGATAAAATTAAGGAAAGAGGCTGAAGAAGGTAAAAATCTTTCACAAATTATAGATACTGCTCCATATAATATTCTTGTTAATGCAATGGGTTATGTAAATCCTCAGACAGGGGATGGGGATGAAGAAATAAGAAAATATCACACCTTAATTAGATTAGGTGCTTCAGTTGAAACTGCTACTAAAAATGGTGATCAGGAAACATTGAATAGACTCAGAGGCAGTTTAAGAGATGCTGTTAAAAATCATCTTGAGACTACTTATCCAATAAGTGAAGACTTTTCTAATGGAGAAGATTATACATTTGAGAACTTTATGAGAGATTTTGCAGATGGTATGTCTGAGGAGTATGTTGCTAATAAATTTAACGATTTAGCAAGTCAGGCTGTGAGATCTGTTACTGCAGAAGAAAATGAGGCTAGAGTAAGGAATTATATGAAAAATCTTCCAGTAGATGAGAGACCGGCTCTTTATGAGGCATTATATCCTGAAAAGAAAAGTTAGTTTTTATTTTTCTATTATTTCATCTATTAGTTTTATGCAGGTTTTAAAGAAATCTTCTGATTTTTCTTGATAGCCATCAATGATATCTCCGTCAAGATTTTTTATTTTTCCATGGATGATATCTCTATGCAAATTAGAGACTTTATTATAGTAATCTATGTATTTTCCTTTTAGAAGTTTTTTATCAACACAGTGTTGCTTTAATAACTCAGGAATATGTTCAGGACTAGGTGGAGATACCTGAAGAGCCATTAGTAAAGCCTGAGAAGCATCAACCATCGCCCAGTAGCATCCCTCAATTGCACCCATTTCAGCAAGCCTGCTTCTCATAATATGGTCAGGGACCCTGTTAATAGCAGCATAAACTGACTCTGGCTGAGGACGTATTCTTCCCTGTTGTAAAAGAGCTTTGAGAGGATCAAAAAATCCTCCAAAATCAATAAGAGGTTCTCCATATCTGATAATGTTTATAACAGTCGGGTCTCCTCTAATTAAATCATTCCACCAGGTAGTCAGTTTCATAGTTGTTATATGGAAATCTTTTTTATAGGGATTGGTCTCCATTATTTTTCCAAGTTCTTCTCTGTACCATATGATAAGTTTATTATCAAAATTAATTGAGGCGTCATCAACAATAATTATGACATCTATATCAGAACCAGGCATGGTTTTGTTTTTTGCAGATGAACCAAAAAGAACTATTGATTTTACTATTTTATCAAATCTCTGGTAAACCTTGGATGCAAAATCCATTACTATATCTCTTTCAGTTGTTAGTTTCAATGTAGGAAATTTCTTGGTATCTTTTTTGGAATTTTTTGTTTTTTTATTGTTGCTGGTTTTTGGAGTTTTGGCTTTCTTATTAGTTTTCTTACTGGTTTTTTTCTTAGAACTCTTCTTGGATTTAGGAGCTTCTGGAACTACTAATTCTTCAGATGTATCTTTATTTTTTTTCACCATCTTTTATATTTCCTATAAGAAGGCTTTGTTTTTAAATTTGTTGATTATCTGATTATTGAATTTATATAAAAAAACTAGTCAGAAACAAACCTGTAGCAAGTATTACAGTAATTATATAGTAGGTTTTGTTCCAGGAAAGTACTTTCTGCCCATCAAAACCAGGAAAAGGAATTAAATTAAACACAGCTAAAAGAGAGTTTATTATTAAACCGTATCTGAAAAAAAGCATTATCATTCCCTCAATATTGTTAAGGAACAAAATAAAAAGAGGTATAAAAAATACTAATGCTATGACTAGATTAGTCAGAGGTCCTGCAAGAGAAATTCTTCCATTTTGTTCTCTTGTTAATCTGCCCTTAATAAGGACACCTCCCGGAGCTGCAATTATAAAACCAAAAAATGAAAAAATAACAGCAAGAAAAAGCATATTATAGGATGCACGAAATTCAGCCCATAATCTGTATTTCTGAGCAAGGAATTTATGCATGAGTTCATGAAATAAAAATCCAATACCTGCTGTTAGTGATGAAAATACAAAGATTACAAAAAACAAGTCAATTCTTGAAAGAATATTTCCTTCTGAAAATAATATAGCAAAAGCTAGAGAGATCATTAACCAAGCTATTAACAGGTCCTTTATCTCTTTTTTTGAAAATCTCATTTTTAAGTTATTTTATTATTAAAAAAGTTTATTTTATAAATTTATAAAAAATGCATATTCTATTTTTTCTCAAAAAGATAGAGATATTTTCCATAACCCTCCTGTTCTAGTTGATTTTTTGGAATAAATTTTAGTGCTGCTGAATTTATGCAGTATCTTTTTCCAGTTGGTGTGGGTTCATCAAAGACATGACCAAGATGAGAGTCTCCATGCTCGCTTCTTACCTCAGTTCTTTTAACAAGCAATTTATAATCTGATGTTTCCACAATATTTTCAGGTTCAAGTAGTTTTGTGAAGCTAGGCCATCCGGTTCCTGATTTAAATTTATCTTTTGAACTAAACAGGGGTTCTCCTGAGACTATATCAACATAAATTCCCTCCTGTTCATTATTCCAGTATTTATTGTCAAAAGCAGGCTCTGTCCCCTCTTCCTGATTAACTTTATACTGCATTGGAGAGAGTATTTTTTTTAATTCTTCATCAGAGGGTTTTACAAAATCTGAATAAGAAGAATTCATACTCAAATTTTTATTCTTCCATAATTCATCTAATCTTTTATCTCTTCCACAGGCATATCTGTAAGTTTTATATTTAAAAGGGTGTTTTTTATAGTAATCCTGATGATAATCCTCAGCAGGATAAAACTTCTTTAATTCTATTATCTGAGTTTCAGCAGGTTTTCCTAATATTTTTTCTTTTTGTTTTTTTGATTCTTCTGCTAATTTTTTTTCTTTGTTAGTTTTATAAAAAATAGCAGAGGTATACTGAAAACCTTTGTCACAAAACTGTCCTTCTGAATCTCTGGGGTCTATGTTTTTCCAGAAGTTTTCAAGTAATTTTTCATAAGTTATTTCATCAGGATTATAGTTAATTTGTACTGCCTCTCTGTGGTTTGTTGATCCTGATGCTACCTGCTCATGGGTTGGATTTTCCTCATCTCCTCCAGTATAACCAGAGACTGCTTCTATTACTCCTGGAATTTTTTCAAAAACAGACTCCATGCACCAGAAACATCCTCCTGCAAATACTGCAGTCTCATGTTGAATTTGTTCTGTTTCATTATCAGATTTTTTATTTTTCATGATTATTAAAATACTCCCTATAATGATTATTATGATAATAAGTATAATGTAAACTGTTTTTTCATTACATCGCACCAGGTTAGGATACCCTTGCTTTTAAGCAAGAGGGGGAGAGCCGCACTCCTTTATATTTAATTTTGATATTTTCCAATCTATTAATCTGCTGTTCATGCCTGCTACTTTTCTTCTAAGCTTAATATTTTTTAACATTATCAATTGATACTTCGCACTTTAGTGCGAGGAGTTTCATTTTAATAAGGGATTCCTGATTTTCTTTTTTCTTTTAATGCTTCAGCATACCACTCTAGCTCTTTTATGAACTTTTCAATTCTTTTTTCATAATCTTTTTTTTCTGTTATATCATTTCCCTGTTCATCAAAAGAATCCTGGACTTTTCCAATTGGAAAAATACTAGGTATTGAGGGCATTCCCAGTTCAGCCAGCATTGCCCTTAACTGCATTGCTGCCCTGACTCCTCCAAATCTTCCAGCTGAATAACTTACAATAGCAGAGGGTTTGAAAAAATATTCTTCTAAAAAATGACTCAAAATATTAGAGAGAGCAGGTGGAATGCTGTGATTGTATTCTCCTGAAACTATAACATAAGCATCTGAATTAATCATTATCTTATGCAATTTTTCAAGTATTTCTGGTGCCTCTCCATGTTTATAGGATTTATACATTTTTTTTAACAGAGGCAGTCTATACTCCAGAGGATCAATCAGAGTTACTTCATGTCCTCTGTTCTTTAGATGATTTACTATGAATCTAGCTGCTTTTATTCCCTGCCTTTTTTCACGAACAGATCCGTATATGGCTGCTATTTTCATTTTGTTTTTTTGATTAAACTTTTTCTAAAAATTTACCCCAGTTACAGGCTTTAATATTTTTTAAAAGATTAAAATAAAAATTTAAAAATAAAAAAGTGAGAAACTATTTCTTCACTAAAAAATATATTGTATAAAGTGCTGATACTCCGACCAGAGTGTAAATTACTCTAGACAGTACTGACATGTCTCCTAGTATTGTGGCAACAAGGTCAAAACTGAATAATCCTACTAATCCCCAGTTTAATCCACCGATTATTAGGAGAATCAGAACAACTATGTCAAGTGTATTTTTTTCCATTTTTATTAACTTTTTCTAAAAGTTTACCTCCTTACAGATTTTTTTGGTTAAGCTTTTTTTAAAAGCTTGTTTTGATTAAACTTTTTCTAAAAGTTTACCTCCTTACAGGTTTTTTGGTTAAGGTATTTGCTTAAGTTAATTTTTTAAAAATCTATTCTTACTAAAGTTTTTTAATGTTTGAGACAACACTAGGGTAAAAGAATACTAGATGAAACTTTATTCATATGATATTAATGTCATACTAGTATATAAATGTTTTGGTTTTTATTATTAACTAGTGAGTGAAAATTAGTGAAATCTTGAAAGATAATCTGCTGCTGAAATAGCTGCTTTAGCACCCTCTCCTGCAGCAACAATTATCTGTTTTACTGGAACTTCTGTGACATCTCCTGCAGCAAAAATCCCTTTTTCAGATGTCTGATTTTTATTATCTATTACTATCTCTTTTTGATTGTTTTTTTTAACATCAAAAATTCCAGAGTTTGGTTCATAACCTATTTCTATAAAAACTCCCTGTAAAGGAATCTCATTGATTTTTTTATTTTTTTCATAGACAATTCCTGTGACAAACTTTTCTCCTTTAATCTCCTTAGTTATTGCGTTTGGAATTATTTCAATATTTTTAAATGACCTTACTTTTTCAATGAGTATGTCTTCTCCTTCAAGGTCTTTATTTATTGTTAAAATAAATATTTTCTTAGCATAACTTTCCAGTTGTATTGCAGATTCCAGGGCACTATTTCCTCCTCCGATTATTGCAACTTCTTTGTTCCTGAATAATGGAGCATCGCAAGTTGCACAGTATGCAACTCCTTTTGTTAAAAATTTTTCCTCTCCTGGAACTCCTAATTTCTTATGTCTTGCTCCTGATGCTATGATAACTGTCTTGCCTTTGTAAATATTTTTACTTGTTTCTATTGTAAACAATTTCTTGTTTTTCTTTAAATTCTCAACTTTTTCTTCTGCAAGTGTGACATCATATTCTTCAAGATGATCATCTAATTTTTTTGTAAAATCCTCTCCTGATATGAATCTAAATCCCATATAGTTTTCAATATCTGCTGTTAGTGCTGTCTGTCCTCCAAGAGTCTCATAAATAATTAAAACACAGAGATTTCTTCTTGCAAGATAGATTCCTGCTGTTATACCTGCAGGTCCTGCACCGATGATTATGCTATCAAAAATCTTTTCACATTGAATTTTTTGTTTTTTTTCCTTCATTTTTATCTTATTTTTTTATTAATTTTTCTAATTTTTCTCTGTCAAAACCAATAATTATTTTTCCATCTATATCTATTACAGGAACACTCATCTGTCCTGATTTTTCAACCATTTCATGAGCTGCTTCCTGATTCTTTGAGATATCAATGTCATCAAATTCCAATTCTTTTTCTTTTAGATACTTTTTTACCATCTTGCAGTACGGGCATGCAGGTGTTGAATAAATTTTTATTTTCATTTTATTGCCTCCTTCTACATCTTTAATTTTAAATGGCATACTTTTAGTCTTTTTTGATATTTTTCTATGTATTTATCTATATTTTTCAAAATTGGTAAAATATACTCTCTATCCAGAGAGTAAATTCTATTTTTTCCTTTATGAACTGAACTGACAAAACCGCATTTTTCAAGTTTTTTTAAATTATGAGACACTCTGCTCTGTTCAAAACCTGTTTTTTTACAGATTTCCTTTACATTTCTAGGTTTATCAGCTAAGATTCGTATTATCTCGTATCTTGTTCTGTTTGCAAGTGTCTTGCAGAACATCTCATATAAAAAGAATGATGTTTTTTTCATATGATATATAATTCATACTAGTATATAAATGTTTTGTTTTTGATTATTAACTGAGAAGTGGATAACAAAAGTCTATTGATTAGGTGTTCCAGACATTCTGCTCCTGTCTCCAGGAAGTTCTCCTCCAAGTTCTGTTGGAAGTGTTGAAAAAGAGGCTCCATACATCTGGTGATGCATTGGAGGATTCACAGGACCATGACCAACATAGTAGTTTCCATAACCTCCTAACTGGCTCCATCCAGGTCCTGCTTTCATTGAATATAGAGGTGAGTCAAAAGCTTCAATACTTGGTCTAAAAGGATTTCCTCCTCCTTTTTCAGCAAAGTACTGCCACCAGTTTCCTGCCTCGATAATCTTCTGTCCATCAAAACCAGTCTTTTTAAGTTTCTTCATCATTCTGTCAAGAGGAACATTTCCCATCCCCATTGGAAGTTCAGTATGTTCTAGACCAAAATTATCAGAAAGATGGACATGTTTTACAAAAGGAGCAACTTTTTTTGTTTCTTCTATAACATCTTTTTCACTATATCCTTTTTTTCTAATCATGTTTATATGACCTACATCCCATGTAGCGCCAATCAGTCTTCCTGCTACTTCTTTTGCTTCTGATTTTGACATTCCTTTATGCTTAACTAAATTTTCAATCAGCCTATTTCTTGATTCTTCAATAACTTTTTTTAAGTCTTCTCCTGTACTTAATGCTCCTCCTGCTGGAGGGTTTTCAATACTCAGTATAGGTGCTTTTTTTCCGTACTCATTAAAAGAACTTTCTGCTACATTAGCAAAAGTTTGTGAAGATTTTTCAATTACAAAATTTCTTAATGGCTTGAAGATTCTTGGAGTTTCAACTCTTCCAAGAACTTTTAATCCTCCTTCTATTACTTCAGCAAGTTCAGGTATTTTTTCAGGATCATCTTCTATTCCTTTTTGTATTTTAGGAGCTATTTTATCTGCATATGTTTTTAGTTTTTTCTTGTCATCTGGAGATGCATTTGACCATGCTTTATCAAATAAAACTTGTAAGTTCCTGTAGGCATCTCTTAAATATATCTGTCCTCCGTTTATCTCTCTTTGAAGAGATTTTAAGAGATCTTTTTCTTGTTTTTCTGTCTCTTCTAACTGGTCTATGTCTACTCCTTTTGCAATCTTAGTAAAAAGTTCTTCATTTTTTACCTGTTTTCTAACTCTCTCCAGCATTTCCTCTCCAAAACTCGCATACCTGTTAACACCTGAAAGCAGCTGCGCCCACTGGTCTTTATTAATTTTATTTAATTCTTTGTTAGGATCAAAATCCTGCAGGTCTTTGGGATTAAATTTTCCCTCACCCTCTTCTGGAAAAAATCTTTTTTCAGGCTGTATTAGCTGTATCTTCCCTGTGTCTTCATCAACAACATATAATCCTGTAGGAACCTCTTTCATTTTTCCAGTATCATCTTTTATTTTTACCTTAGGATCAAGTTCAGGAAGTCCTGCAGATGTGTGAGTTGTCACAATCATCTCTCCGTCAGGATCCATTTTATGACTTCTTAGTACAGCTGACTGCAGTTGTTTTTCAGCACCTACTCTGTTAGTTTCATCAAATCCTCTTTCACCAACTCCAGAAGCTTCAACTACTGGACCATGCAAGGATGTTTTTACTCCTGTTAATTTAGATAATCTATTGATATCTTCCAGATGCTCCTCAGGAATAGAATCAAAAACAGCAGGAGTTATTCCAGATAGTTCAATTTTTTTAATTCCAGGATTTATTTTTGTATTTATTTCTCCAAGCTGATTAGCAGTCCTTGGATCAAGAGACATTCCAAGGTCTCCTATATCAAATTCATAACCTGCTTTTTTATATTTAGGAAAAAGATAGTCATCTGCTCCTGGATATAAATTTTCTTCATAATAAGCCATTGATATTTCCTCTTATTTTTAATTACTTTATTAAAAAAGAAATATTGTTTAAATATCTTTTGAGTGAAAAGTTTGTTAAAAGTTTTACCAATCTCCAACTTTAGAAATTTCACCTACAGGACTTCCTATATAAATGATGTCATCCTCAGATGCTAATCCTGCAACTCCATGTTCTTGAGAATTTATTAATCTTCTTTCATTACCTTTAACTTCATATACCTGACCATCTCTTAATCCTGCTAAAAGAATTCCCTGTCTTAACTCTCTTAAAACATTGACTGCTGCAGGAAATTCTAATAAAAATTCATCTGATAGGTCAGATTGATTGAGAGAATATAATTCTCCTGTTCCAAATGGAATTGATGCATTGGTTGTATTTCTTGTTGAAAATCTTAAACCTTGTTCAGTAGTTACTGCTTGAGTAACTGCATAAGGAGTTCCATCTCTTTCAGATTGAACACTCAAATTAGAATCTAAAACCTCTACTAAACCACCAGCAGGACCTTCATCTAAAAAAGGATCATTTCCATTTGAAAAATAAAATGCAAATAATCTGTCTTTATCTAAAGCAAGTGCTGAAACTACATGTCCTTTTCCAATACAAGAAGGACTGGTTAATCCAGTATCACTCTTAAATAATCCTTTTCCATTAACTCCAAAATAAACTGCTCCATTAACAGCAATAGCATCTATACTATTTCCCATATTATTTAATCTTCCTACCTCATCACAATCATCCATATCTACTGCAGTTATAATTCCGAATCTTGTCCCGACAAAAAGAAGATTATCTTTCTGTGTCCAGGATGAAGGCCAAGCACCCCTCTCTAATCTAACCATACCAGTAATAAAATTATCAGGTATAGAGTAACCAAATATGAATGTATCTGAAATAACTCCTGTAGATTCAGCACCTAGATATAAATTCCCATGATAAAAACCCATTAATCTCATATTTCTAAGTCTATCAGGTAATGAAGATTTATTTTCAGCTTCTCTTATTCTAATTCTCTGATTTCTAGACATAGAATTTATATTAAAAAAAGACTTATAAAAATTTATATCTTATGTAACAACTTTAAATTCTATTATTATTTAAAGAAAATCTTAAAACCTTCTTCTTCTGTCTCTTTCTCTGTGGGATCTTCCCTCTAAACTGCTCTCATATTTTTTTTCCTGAGGTTCTTCAGACATGGTTTGGGATTCAGGAGTCATCATTCCCATTGCTCTTGGTGAAAATTCCTGCTGACCAAAAGCAGGATTTGGTGATTCAGGGCTCATGGTAGGAGTTGATTCTGTGTAGACATTTGTTCCTCCCTCCTCATAATTATTGCTAAAATCATAATAAGTTCCTCCTGCATAAAGTTCCTCTTCTTCTTCAGAATCTCTTGAGATTCTTCTTGGAATATTTGCTAGCTGAAACTCAAGTTGTTCTGACTGGTTTTCTCTTGAAATAGATGGGTCAGTATCAAATCTAGGTCTTGGTATAGTAATTTCTGAATCTCTTATTATGTTTTCGAGTTCTTCTTCATCCTCCTCTGGTTCTTCAGGTTTTTCAGGTTTTTCCCTAATATCAAATTCTTCTTCATTTTCAGTCTCTTCATTAGAATTTTTTTTTGCCATTAAAAATTAAAGAAAAAGGGATATTTAATTTTTACTTTTATTTTTCAATAAGGAAAAGATGCTAATCCATGACCTTTTTTGTATATATCATATACCCTAAAACACAGGCTATTTGCGTTTTTAATTGCAAGTTCCCTTAGTTTTCTTTCTGCATATTTTTCACTTTTTATTTTTTTAACTCTCTCTTCATGTTTTTCTTCTTCTGACCGTTCTTTCTTTTTTGGTTTTATTGGCTTAAACAATGCTCCAAAAGGACTCACATCATCTGATTTTTTTTCTGATTTTTTTGATTCTTCTCCAAGAAGTTCATTTAAATCAACCTGAATTTGCTGTAAGGAATCTGTTGTCATTCCCTCAATTAGTTTAAAAGAGAGTTCTAAATCAGACTGGGACAGTTGGTATTTCAGCTCTTCTATCTCCTCTTCATTCATTGCATAACTCTTAAAATCAACTTCAACTCTTCCTCCAAAAACATAATGCTGTCCTGCCTTGCTTGGAATTCCTCTGAACTTAAAATCAAGTATGACAATTGAATTGTAAGTTTTTAATTTCATTCTTTCAAATCCTGGAGGAAGGGTCTGGTCTGCAACCTCTTCCTCGATATCAATAGGGTTCTTGCCAATAAGTGTCAGTTCCATTACTATTGTATTAAATGTTGTTACTAGTGCAGGGTCTGAAGCAATTTTTTCATCTGCCATTAATCTATGAGCAGCCTGAAGATAAGGTCTTGCCCATCTTGTATTTAATTTTAGAGCTTCAACCTGGCTTTTCAGATAATATTTCTCTACTTCAAATCTTTTTTTTAACTCATGCTCGCTTCTTTTTTTCCACTCTAAAAATTCCTGAATTCTTGGTTTTAGCAATCTTCTTACTCTCTCATTTAAATCAAGCTTATCAACATCTTCTGGTTTTTGAACAGCCATAAAAGCATCTCTCAGTGTAACAAATTGTAGGTTTCCTGAAGCAAGTGCATTTATGCTTCCCTGTCCTCTCTGAATATCAACTTTATCCATCCATACTTGTTTTAAGGCATTTAAACCTGCTTCAGCAGTTGATTTGTTTTTTGATTCAGCAGCTTCGTAATGGCTAAGTCTTATTTTATACTCTTTTAAATCATAGATCAGGTTTAAGATTCCTTTTAGAATATTATTTACAGTTCCAAGAACTCTTGAAGCTTCCTGCTGCATCTGACTCATTTTTTGTCCTAGTTCTGAAAAGTGTCCGCTTCCAGGTGATGAAGAGAAATTATCTATTATTTTTTCCACTCTTCCCTTGAAATTCTGGTTCATAAAATCAAGAAGCCAGAAATAGATTGGTTCAAGAGTCTCACTAGATGAATCATAAACAATCTGATAATTTTTACCTTTTTTTATCTTAGGATTGACTTTTTTTATTAAATTCTCTATCTCTGTCATTTTTACCTTCTTTTTTCTATAAAATAAAGCTAGATATGTTTAAAAAATCTTCTGATAAAACATTATTTCATTTTATCTCTTAAATAAGCTCTTAAAAATCTTGGAAGAATTCTGAAATTCCAGACACCTACTGAAATAGCCTGATTTATTAAAGAGTGGTTTTCCTGAAATTTTTCCTCTCCTATTTCTTTTTTTAAATCCTCTAAGATTTCTGTTATATAAGCTAGTCCTGTTGTATAGGTTGCGTTTTTTATGCATGTAAGAGGAGAGTCAAAAGAAGTTTCATATAAGATGTAAAGTCCGTGATTATCAATTATTTTTTTAAATTCTTCCTCAATATTAAAATTCTTTTTTTCTAGATTTTTTAATTTTAGATATTCATAGAATATTCTTAAATTTATTGAGGAATCTAGAATAAATGATAATTCCATCTGTTTTATATAATCATCCTGGATGTTGTATTTCTCTTTGTGTTTTTTCATAAAATCAATTGCATAATTCTTAGTAATCTGAGCTATTCCTTCTGAATGAATATGCAAAGGAGGTACAGAAACATTTATGGAGTTATCCTGTAAAGTTTGAGGTAGGTTTCTTGAGTTTAGTTCTTGTCTTCCATGTCCTATGATTTCATGGAACATAGAATCAATTATTGTGCATACATTTATTTTTACCTCATTTTCTTTAAAAACAAAAAAAGAGCTTGGAGAAATTTCCATTCTTCTTAAAGTAGGGTGAAAAGATGTTCTCTGGGAGTAGGGTTGTCCAAGAACAAGTTCAAAATCATAATTTTCTGGGAAATTAAAATGTTCAACAGCATATTTTAATAAGTCTTTTTTTAATTCCTCTAAAATTTCCTTGAATTTTGGTCTTAGAGACTCATCATCAGAAGGAATCTGTCTATAGGTATATTCCTGATAAGAGAGATAGTATTCCCAGAATCCTTTGTAATCAAATTCCTTTGCTCTTTGTTTTATTATTTCAAGAGAATTTTCACCTAGAATCAGTTTCATTAGTTCGTCAACATTCTCTTTTTTACCTGTTGTGAAGTATTCAAGGTAAGCTCTCTGAGCTTCTAGATTATAGAGGGAATTTTCAATAAATAATTTTTCAAATTCATCATCTGTTTTTGATTTTTTTAATCTTTCTTTAAGTGACTCTGCAATTTTAACAAATTCACTGACTGCATGTATATTGGGAAGTTTTCCAAGAGAGTTCAGAGCCATTCCATATATTTTATTAGCACTGAACATGTCTCTGTCTAGTTTTTCAAGTTCTGGATTTTTAATAGAAAATTGCATACCCTTAATTATTTTAAGGGTTAATAAGATTTTCTGTTTTTTTGGAAAATCTGACAAAGAATCAAAACTATAAATGAAACAGGTAGAGTTATAATAGAGGTTTCTGGAGTTATGTATCCTATTAAAATAAGAAATATTGCTGATAAAAATCCTAAAAGGATACTGTAAAAAACTGCGTTTTCTTTTAAATCAAAAAAGAAAGAACCTACTAATGCAGGTCCTAAAGTTAATCCTATTGCAACAACTGAAAAAACAACATCTATTATATCTTGTATGAATATTGCAATAAAAATTGATAATAAGATTAAACCAAATATGGATAGTCTTGTTATTTTTACAAGCCTCTTTTTAGAGACTTTTCTAAATCCAGAAATAAAATCCTTGCTTATATTTAAAGAAGTAACAAAAGTAAAAGTATCTGCACTTGACATAATAGATGCAAAAATAAATATTAACGCAAATATAAATACTTCAGAAGGCAGTAAATTAGAAAATCCATAATATAAAGCTTCTTGAGAATCAATGGTTGGAAAATTATTTTTTGCTACTATGCCAATTATGCTTATAGTAATGCCCATAACTAATAACAAAATTCCTGCTAGATAAAATCCTTTTTTCAATGTTTTTTCAGAAGCAGAAGAATAAGCTCTCTGCCATATATCTGCTGATATTAACAGAATAAAGATACCAATTAAAGTAAAACCAGTAATCTGTTCTATTCCAGCTGAAAATAAGTTAAACTGCTCTGGAGTTATTGAAATTGGTTTTGTAAAAGAGAAAATCAGAACAAATGAAAGAGTAATCATCATTAAAAACTGAAAAAAATCTGTCTTAACTACTGAACTAAAACCTCCTAATACTAAATATAAAAAAATAATTGCACCTATTATTAAAACTGAAAAGACATAAGACTCTCCAGATATTGCTGATAATAATTTCCCGCCTGCAATAAACTGCACAAGAAGCAAAGCAAGGAACATAATAAATACAATAATTGCACTAATAAATCCTGTTCTTTTTCCAAATCTATAATAAAAATAATCTGACAAAGTGTGAAATTCTTTATTATCTGCAAGTGGTTTTAATTTTTTTCCAATTAAAAAAGGAAATGTGAATAAACCTACTGAAGCACCGACAAACATCCATATTGCTGAAACTCCGTATTCAAATGAAAGTGCAGTAAATGTTACTAATTCTCCTCCTCCAATGAATCCTGCACAGAGAGTGGCAGCTAAGGGAATTATTTTGACTTTTCTATTTGCAATTAGAAAATTATCTTCTGATTTTCTTCTAAAAGATAAAAGCCCTAGGAGTATGCAGGATAAAAAATATGCAGTTATTAATAATATATTTGCAGTTGTTATCATAAAAAATCTGAATTGTAATTGTATAAAAATAATAGTTGAGGAAAATCCACAACATTTAAATAATCATGAATTGGATAATATTTATGGAAAAGATAAATGAAGTTTTAGGAAATCTGGGTTTTGAAAACAGAGAGATAAAAATCTATCTGATTTTAATTGAAGAAGGTGATTTAACTGCCCTGCAATTATCTAAAAAAGCAGAAATTGACAGAACAACTGTTTATGATATTTTAGAGAGAATGATGAATAAAGGCATAGTTTCATGTTATATTAAAAATAAAACCAAGAATTTCAGAGCATTGAATGCTGGTGAATTACTGGATTTTTTCAGAGAAAAATACAACTCTCTGAAAAATATAATTCCTGAATTAAATAAGATAACCAAGAGAACCAGAGAGGAAGTTAAATGCGAGTTATTTCAGGGGAAAGAGGGAGTAAGAACTGTTGTAAAAGATATAATACAAAATACTAAAAATTATTATAAAGCAATTGGTATAAGGCAGGAGTATATTGATGTTATTGGTTATTTAAATGATCATGCAAAAATAAAATTTGCTGATTTAAAAATAAAAGAGATTGGAATTGTTGAAGAAAAACTTAAATTCAGTAAGCTAAAGCATGGTTCTTATAAATATCTTGGAAAAAAATTTCTTTCATCAATAACCACTGTTATTTATAATGATAAGGTTCTTTATATTTTCTGGAAACAACCTTATTTTGCAATAAGAATACAAAATAAAGATTTTGCTAGATTGCAGGAGGAATATTTTAATTTATTGTGGAAAATAGCTAAAACTTAAAATTCATTCATTAAGTTTTTAAACATCTTCTTATTTAGTTATATATGGCAAAAAAAGGTGATAAATCTAAAAAAAGTGTTAAAAAGAAGAGTTCTAAAAAATCTGAATCTAAAAATCCTGTGAAGAAAATTGTTAGTAAAGTTGTCGGAAGTGTTAAAAAACAGGAACTCTCTGAGCAGGCAGTAGAACAAAAACCTCAAGAGCAGAAAGCTCAAGTACAACAGCCTGCAGAACAAAAACCAGCGACAACAAAAGAACGACAAACCTCTGCAGAAACTCCTGCACCAGAAACACCAGAACAGAAGAATCAACAAGTACAACAACAAACTCAACAAAAATTAGGTTCTTCTGAAATTCAGCAGAATGCAGAACAACCTGCTCAACAACAAGCTCCGGCAACATCAGAAAAACAAACCATAAAACAACAAACAGCAGAGCAGCCTTCTCAACAAACTCCTACTGCACAGACTACACAGGAAGAACAACAAAATACACAGGAGGAGGAAAAACCTTCAGAGCAACAGGCAGAACAAAAGCCTAAAGAAAAAACTTCTAAAACCTCAAAAAAACAATCTGCATCAAACAGAGTTCCAACTGGAATAAAAGGATTTGATGAACTTATTGGAGGAGGTTTTCCAAAAAGATCCTCGACACTTATATGTGGAGGTCCTGGAACTGGAAAGACAATCTTCTGCATGGAGTATCTTATTAAAGGAGCTACAGAATTTAATGAAAAGGGACTTTATGTAAGTTTTGAGCAGAGAGAAGACCAGATAAAAGATCAGGCAGAGCAGTTTGGATGGGATATTGATAAACTCGAAAAACAAGGCATGATAAGAATATTATCAATTCCTGTTGAAAAAATTTCAGAAAAGACAATAAAAAGAATCCAGAATCTTGTTGAGGATGACAATATCAAAAGATTGGTTATAGACAGTCTTTCAACTCTGGTTATTAATGCTCCTATATTTTCTTCAAAACAGGGGCTTGCAATTAAGGATGTTGTTGGAGAGGATGTTATTTTTTCTCCACCTGTAGTTGGAGATTACTTTGTCCAGAGGTTTCTTTACGGATTTATAGAGAATTTAAGAGATTTAGAATGCACCTCACTTCTAGTAGGCGAGGCAGACCAGAGTGGAAAGTTCATAAGTAGAGATACTTTAAGTGAGTTTGTATGTGATGGAATTGTTTTAATAAGTTTTGAAAGCATGGGAGGAGATTTTTCAAGATCTTTAATTGTAAGAAAGATGAGACACACGAAGAACAACGAGGATGTCCATCCTCTGGAGATTTCTAACAAAGGACTAGTTGTTCATAGTATTGAGTAGTTAATACTTAAATCATCATTAAAATACAATATTCTTAATAACGCAAAGATTTAAATATACATGTGTATACAATTGTATATGGAAACAACTATCAGATTAAATCCAAGAACAAAAGCAGAACTTGATAATTTTAGACAGTATAAAAATGAGAGTTACGATGAATTAGTTAGAAAACTGATTTATCTTGCAAAAATGTGTGAAAAAAAACCAGGATTAAGCCAAAAAACTATTAAAGAGATTAAAGAAGCAAGAGAAAATGTTAAAAAAGGTGAATTCTATACTGAGGAAGAAGCTAAGAAAATTCTTGGTTTATAACTAGAGAATTTTAAAATGTATAAGCTTATTTTTGAAAAAAGAGTTTTAAAAGAGTTGAATAAATTAGGTAGTGAAATAAAAGAAAGAATTTGGAATAAACTTCAGGATTGTAAAGAAAATCCTTTTAGATATCTTGAGCCTCTTGTAGAAATCAGGGGTTTCAAACTTAGGGTTGGAGATTATAGAGTAATTATTGATGTTGAAAATGAGATTAAAGTTTTACATATTTTGAAAGTTGGTCATAGAAAAAATATTTATGAAAGGTAATTCTAATCCTCAATAAAATCAATAACCTTATGATTTTTTATGTTTTTGTAGATTCCGGGTATGTGCCCGAGAAACCTGTTTATTTTTAGCTGATAGTTCAATTTCATCTTATCCATTTTTTTGAAAATAGATTTAAAATCATCAACTCTGCAGAATATATCAGTTTTTGATAAAAAAATTAGAATTTTCATTTTTTTGTTTTTTATTTTTTTAATATTATAGTCAAGTGAGAGAAATTCATAGATTTTGTCAAGTTTATCAAGATTAAATCCTTTTTTAATTAATTTTGTTCTCAGAATAACCAGTGCAGGGCTTGTAAAAATAACTTTTGCAATATCTCTATCCATCATGTTTAGAATTAATTTATCAACTATAATCATTGTTGAGAGTTTAAGTGCAATATTAGAACCAAAACTTGAACCAAAAAGTGTTATCTCTTTTATTCCTTTTTTTCTAAGATTTCTGATTAATTTAGAAGAATCTTTTAGTAACTGATTTATATAATTTAGTGAAACTTTTACATCTTCTGACATCACTTCATTAGGATAATTATAAAAAACAAGTGTGTGTTCTGGAAATTGTTTAGAGAGTTTTTCATATATTGATGATTTTCCTGTCCAGTAAGGAAAGAATATTATTGCTTTTTTATTGCTTCCTTTTATTGTTTTTTTTGTTATTCTGAGTTTTTTTCTTGCATCGAATTTTTTCCACATAAAAAAATGAGTTAATATTAGATCACTGATGCTATACATTTTAATATCACCTTTTATTTAAAAATTATAAAAGTATAAAAGCTTTTAGTAATTTTGATGATTAGAATGGAAATGATTTTTATCATTTTAAAAAACAGTATTACCAGGGGTAATTTCTACTTTTTTATAAAACTTAGATTTTTTCATTTTTCATAAAAATGTTTATAAACTGATATGAACTTTTTGTCATATGGCAAGAGTTTTTATTACAGGAACCACTGGTTTTATTGGTTCACATCTTTTAAACGAGATGATTAATGAAGATATAAAAGAGTTTATTCTTCTTGTCAGGGATGAAGAAAAAGCTAGTGAAAAATTATCTGCAGTAATTAAGAAAGCTAAGAATAAAGGTAAAAAAATCGATTTTGTAATAGGTGATATTTCAAAAAATAATCTTGGTTTATCAGAACAAGAAATAGAATTAGCAAGAAATTGTGAGGAAGTCTATCATCTGGCGTGCAATGTTTCTCTATCAAGAAAATGGAAGGACAAAAGAGAAATTTTTAGAAGCAATTTTAAGGGAACGAAAAATATTTTAGAGGTTTTTAAAAATTCAGATAAATTAAAACAGATGTATATTTTCAGCAGTGCATATGCT
>WJLK01000108.1 GCA_014728565.1 Candidatus Pacearchaeota archaeon | reverse complement strand
TCCTGATTCTGTAAATTTATAGATATTTTATTTGATTTTCCAAATTTTATTTTATTATGTATTCTCCATTTAGCAAGTTCATTTATCCTCTTGAAAGCATTTGAATAATTGATTGACAAATTATCTGTGATTTCTTTTAATGTATATTCGGCAGAGTAGTTTTTAATAAAAAGTTTGAATATCTTCAGATGAATCTCATGTATATTTTCTAACATATAATAATATGTGTCATAACATATATATATAAATATTTCCTTTTTCAGGCTGTGTCCAGAATAACATTTAACGGGCAGATGTAATCAGCCAGCGCAGCTGTTTTAACAGGTGAGCAAAGACCTCTAAGTTGTAGGCCAGGATGTGCCATGCGAACTCACGCTTTTTCATGTAGTGTAATCTAGACCTTAGAGAGCCAATCCTAGTCTTCAGGCTCCTAATAACAGACTCAGCAATACTACGCATTCCTTTTCTGCCAGGAGGATAACGTTTACAACGTCTTCTATGCCTTCCTCTGGGAGATTTTAATGGACTACTGCGTACTGGAGCCCAGAGAAGAAATCCATTATGTTCAGCTAACTTGTGGAGAGGCTCACTGTCATAACCTTTGTCTGCAAGCACTAGCACGTGCTTGTGCTTGGAATCTCTTGAACATGCTTTCAGCTCCAAGAACGTCATGTCTTGGTTTCATCCTAAGCACATGATCATAAACCTGTTTATTCTTTGTATCGACCAGCACATCTGCTTTTGCATAGGGCATATGTGCCTCTCCAATCCGTCTTTCGTAATGACTGGACCGTTGCCCGCTGTCTATGCCTGTGGCATCTATAGCCATCAGGAAGGGCTCATCTGAGCAGCTCTTCTCAAGCAGATTTCTTACAAAACACATGTCAAATTCCTTTAGCCAGCTGTGCAAGGTGCTCTTACTTGGTATATCTTTCAGACCAAGCCAGATTGGCCATCTGCTCTCGTATAGAGAAGAAACAAACTCTCTCAGAGCTTTTCCGCTTCGCATGAAAAGCACTATCAGCGCAACTCTCTGATGATTGGTGTATTTCTTTGGTCCTTTATGGTTGTCATGCAGGGATAATTCCAAAGAATGGTAAAGTTTATTAACCTGTTTTTGTAACTTACTTTCATACTGGTAGTACAATTCTTTTTGCATTTTGATGATCAAAAAGAATCCTACCACTATACCTTTTTATTCTTTTCTGGACAAAGTCTTGATAAAACAGAAAAAATAAGGACTGTTCTTTGGATTATTATGTTAGCTTTGTTAGTTATTCATTTTACTCTAAATAAATTGCCTTTAATTATGTTATCAATTTCTTTTTTTTTAATTGCAAGTTACTCTTTTTTATCAGCGCTTTATTTTAAGCAAGCATCAATAAAAAATATGGGTGTATTAAAAGGTCATGAAGCTATCTTTGCAGGAATAATTTATTTTTTAATTATCTCTTATCCTGGAATACTCTTTATGTATCAATTCATTAAGATTCAAATAAAGACATTTACAATTATTTACTTTGGTGTTGTTCTTTTTTTATTGGTTCTTTTCATAATCCTGGGTAAAATAATTAAAAGGAGTAAAAAATAATGGGACGAAAATTATCAATCACAGCATTTGTTTTTAGTCTTTTATTCTTTGTACCTTTGTTTCCAATTGTTGGATTAATATTGGGAATTGTTGCACTAATTAAAGCAAAAGGTGAAAAAGATTCTTTACAAGGCTTAGCTATTGCAGCAATAATCATTGGTGCTTTATTTGGGATATTTCATTTGATTACTTTACTTGGTTTATCTATTGGATTTATGAGAGGCATGGGTATTCTATAACTAATATTTTTGAGGATATCTTATTATACTTAATAGATTTCTTAACCTATATGTATTACAAAAACCTTGCTGAGATATTGCTTGTAGTTTTAATTATTGTATTAGTTGGATTAAAGATTGTGATTGGTTTTCTTTATCTCTTTATTGTTGAAGATGTTCGTAAAAGATATAAAAAAATAGCAAAAAAATTTGGAGGATTAAAGTGGTTTCCACTTTGGGGATATCCAGATTTTCATTTTTATTTAGTGTTAAAGGGTAAACTAAATGTAGATAAACAACTCTCTGTAAAAGTTAATAGATATGTTTTGTTATCAAGATTAGGATATTCTTTCGCAGCAATAGTATTAGTTTTTGTCTTCCTCATTCTAACGTTTGGAAAATAAAAAAACACCTTCCACGTTCCTACTCTCTTTTTTGTCACTTATTTCCGTTGGGTTAGGAACTTATTACAATATAATTTAGTCTTTGTAAAAAATCCGGAACAGTCTATTCTCTACTATAACTGTATGTTTGCCTTCTTCAATTATTGTTTGTAAAGTATTATTAAAACACCGTTTAACCGTCCTTAATCTTGTTTTAACGTGAGATTTTTTAAGCAGTAAGTAACTATGTTTTATTGCCTGTTCTCTGTTTTTTGACGGCTGTCTCGTAACCTCTTTAAATGGTGTTTTAAAATTCATAGAACTATATATCTAATCGCTTATATTTAAATGCTGGAGGACAGGTCTGGTAGGACAGTTTGGAGAAT
>WJLK01000107.1 GCA_014728565.1 Candidatus Pacearchaeota archaeon | reverse complement strand
TATTAGAATAGAGATTATAAATAATTAATTAATTTTTTCTAATATTAATTTTCTAATTAAATATAAAAAAAAGCTTCTACAAAGTTTTGAATGTTTCATAAATCTTTTCAAATAGAAAGATTTATAAATACTTATTTTTATCTCTTAGTACGAAAATGGCAGCAGAAAAACCAACAATGAATATTGTTTTTGTAGGTCATGTCGACCATGGAAAATCCACATGTGTAGGTAGACTTATGTATGATTCAGGCTCTATTCCTGAACAGCAGATGAAAAAACTTAAAGATGAGGCTCAAAAACACGGAAAAATTGGTTTTGAATTTGCTTATGTTATGGATAAGATAAAAGAGGAAAGAGAGAGAGGTCTTACAATTGATTTAGCTTATAAAAAACTTATTACTTCTAAAAGACAGATTACAATTATTGATGCACCTGGACATAAGGATTTTGTTAAAAACATGATTACAGGAGCAAGTCAGGCAGATGCTGCTTTTTTAACAATTGCTGCAAAAGAATCTGTACAACCTCAGACAAAAGAGCATTTATGGTTATTGAGAACAATGGGTGTCCAGCAGATAGCAATTACTATTAATAAAATGGATACTGTTGATTATAAAGAAGAGGCTTTTAACAAAGTTAAAGGTGAGGTTTCTGAATTATTAAAAGGTGTTGGAATAAGTCCAGATAGTGTCACTTTTCTAGCTGTTAGTGCATTAAAAGGAGATAATGTTTACAAAAGATCTGAAAATATGTCATGGTACAAGGGTCCTACTATCTGGGAACAGTTTGATTTATTTGAAGAACCTAAACCACCTGTTGATCTTCCAATGAGAATGGCAGTACAAGATGTTTATGAGATTACAGGAATTGGAACAGTTCCTGTTGGAAAAATTGAGACAGGTGTGATGAAGATTGGTCAAAAAGTGATTGTTCTTCCAGCAAGAAGTGGTACTGGAATTCAGGGAGAAGTCAAGTCAATAGAGATGCATCATGAGCAATATCAGGAAGCACCTGCTGGATATAATGTAGGTGTTAATCTTAGAGGAGTTGGTAAAAAAGATATTGCAAGAGGAGATGTAATTGCTGATGCAGCTCATCCTCCAACAATTGCAGAAGATTTCACAGCTCAGATTGCTATTATAAATCATCCAACTGTTGTTGCAAAAGGTTACACACCTGTTTTTCATGTTCATACTGCTCAGGTTCCATGCCAGTTAATGGAAATTGTTCATAAAATAGATCCTACAACTGGTCAGCCTATGGAAGGAAAAGTTGATTTCCTTAAAAATGGGGATGTTGCTATATGTAAATTCAAGCCAAGGGGTAATTTAGTGATTGAAAAATCAAGTGAAAATCCTCATATGGCTAGATTTGCTATCAGAGATGCTGGAGCTACTGTTGCTGCAGGTGTCTGCACTGATTTAATTGCTAAAAAGATTTAAATAATCTTTAAAATGATTCTCTTAAATTTATTTCTAGACCTGTATTCTGGAATTCTCTCTTTATTTAGGAGCATGGCTAGTTGAAATAAATAATCAGTTATAAAAATTAATTTAAAGGTCTTTTTTCTTGGATTTCTATGCGTGTTCATGGTGTTTTATATCCTCATATTGTTGGAAGAATAAACAGAACTGATGTCTATGTTGGAGGAGCTTCCAAAGAATACTGGAAGGAAACAGGATTAGATTGCAGATTCAGAATTCCATTTCCAGATTCAGAAAGAGTTCCTAAATTTTATATAAGAGGATTTAAGAAGAGCGGTGTTGCAAGAGAATCTGACAGAGGAAGAGTATTTGAATTTTTATTAATAAATAATAACCTGTTTCTGCCTCATGAAATTGCAGAGGCTGTTTCTTCAGATGGTTCTGTTATTTCAGCTGATGTTATTAAGACAACACATCTGCATCATTTGAGAGGATTATGCCAGAATTCAGTGGTTTTTGATTTAGAAAGAACTGGGAACAAGCCATCTAGATATGGACTTGTCAGAAAAATAAATCAGTGCAATTATATTTATGGTAATGATAGAAGATTATGCCTTGTTAGTTCAGTAGATGAACATCCTATTACAGCAAGATTATCAGGAGATATTTGGGTTAGTGGACCTCTTAGAGATGAGTGTGATTATGAAAGTAAAGCCTCAAGAACACCTATTGCAGATGTGGAAAGATTTCATATCGGAAGTCCTCTGGCAGTTGGAAGAGAAAGAAACAGCAAGTCTGGAAGACTCATAGAGCATTTACTAGCTCATCCAGAAATAGCATTTACAGTTTCACAGCTAGAAGATGTTGCAGGAAAGGTTGATTGTGCTTTGCATAATTTATATAATGATTTTCAGCATTCCAGATATTATAGTTTGTTGATAGCAAAGGATACAAAGAGAAGAGGAGGAAGTTCAAGGAGAATACTGGCTGTTAATGGTTATGATGCTGATAAAATTGAAGAAATTGACAGAGAACTAGGACTTGACAGAAAGATTAGAGAGGCTGCTTGATTAACCTGCAATAGCAGGCAGATAGTGTTCAAAAATAAATCTTTCCTGAGCTTTAGGATCACACCAGACACCAGCCATAAGTGCATGCATCATCTGATCATCAGGTACGCCATCTTTTCTCATTTTTTTAACAAGCCTTCCTGTTCTTCTCTGACCATAGTAATAGGCTAGTTGCTGAAAATAATCTCCTGCTTGATTATCCTCTTTAAAGGTCATTGGATCCTGGAAATAAACAAAATTTCCGGTAAGTTTTGCAAGGTCCTTTTCAGCATCCCCTTTTTCCTCAACTCTTTCACGAAGATTAAGTAAACCATATAAAATTCTTGGAAGTTTAGTTGCAACATACTTTCTCATATGCATTTCAGTCTTTCTTAGGTCATCTTCAGACAATCCAAGAGTTTCTCTGTTTGCAGTCATCCATTTAAAACCAAACTCTTCCATTGTAAGAGCTGTTCCTTCAGAACATGGATTATATGCAAGAGTACAGTAATCTTCTTCTGTAACAACCATGTGTTCAGGCATTATTCTGCTCTGGTAAATATCATGAGCCCTATGTCCTCCTAGCTCATGCATTAAAATAATCATGCTGAATGGAGAGAAAAAACAGTAAGAACTACTTCCCTCTGGTCTATAACAGAGAAGCCTGTCTTCATCAAGAGCTGCTAGATGATTAGGAGCCTCCCAGTAACTAAACTCCTGTCTTGAAAATTCAAGATTATAAGTTCCTGTATCTGGCATTAATCCAGATCCCCTACAAAAACTATCAGTAACTCTGCTTAGTTCTGATAATTGATTATATAAATCCTGTTTAAGTCTTGATGGTAATTCTCCTACTCCATCAAGAATTGTTGCAGCATCCAAGGATCTTGAGGTCATTGGATAGAGCATTCTTGTTGCTCTGTCAAGAGTTGAGTGTGGAAAATTTTCAGGTCTGCAGGAATTCTTAAGAGCTTTCCATGAACCTTTTCCAAAAACTCCATTAACACAATCCCCTCCTATTTTAGGTCTATTTCCTCTTTTTAAAAATCGTCTAGGATGAAAATAATCCATATAAGACTTAACAACCCTTGTATTTGTTGCAACATCCCTTACAACAATCTCATCAAAACCATCAACTCTTCCACTAAGTTCTTCTGCATCTTCATTCAATAACCTTAAATCACTATAAATACGCTCAACTGTTTCAAGACTTACACAAGGATCAGAATCTCCTTTTAATTGAGATTCCAGGATACAAAAAGATCTATTTAATCTTCTTCTATGACTTGCTAGTTCTTCTACTCTTTGATCTCGAATAGTCCATCTTTCTGGCTGATATTTAAAAACAGGTTCTCTATAAGCTAATTCAGTCATTCAAAAACTTGTAATTATTAATTTAAAAGCATATCTGCATTTAAAGATAATTATCAAAAGTGCTTTTGATTATCAAAATATGCATAAGCTCTGCAGAGTTGTAAATAATCTGATAACCTCTCATAAATTCCAGAAAAACCTTCAGCAAGATAATCTTCAACTCCTTTTAGATACTCTTGAGATTTCTGGAGATATTCTCCTGCTATATTCCTTGCTGTAGCTGCTGTTGAAACTAATGCATCAGCAAGATTTTCTAATAAAGAAAAATCTAATCTTGGATGCCTGTAGGTATCTAGTCCCTCTCCTGGATGAGGAGGTTTCATAGTTGGTTTACGCTCTTTTCCAGGTTTTTTTCTTTTTTTTCTAGGTCTTAATCTTTTTTTACCAACAAATTTTAATTTTTTTCCTGGTTTTACCATTATATTTCAGAAATTAATAAATTTATAAATATTTGTATTTAAACAAGAAATTTTAGAAAAAAAAATAAAAAGGGGTTAAACAGGGACCTTATTCATCATCTTCAGAATCAAGATCAAGTTCCCCAATATCATCCATAAAATCGTCCTGGGACATGTTTACTCTCCTCGTTTTTTTATAACCAATTTATGAACATATATCCAATATTTAAATCTTTTTATAGAATTTACTATTTATTTAACAAAAATAATATTTAAATAGTCGTAGTCTTTTTTATTTATGACCCTATTTTGCAGTTTTTAAAAAATTTAAAAATCTACGCTAAATTTATAATATTTAAGGTTGATAGAAAGCTTTATAAATTGGGATATTCTAAGGTTATTAATAAAATAATGAGAGATTATTAAGAAAAGATAACCTCATTAATCACATTACAATCAATCCATTCATATTCAATTTATTTTAGGATTAGGAATTTATAAAAGGATTATAGAAAACAAGTGATTATAAAATATCTTTTTCTTGTCTCTCGAGGAGAGAAGAATGGCAAAAATAAGCCCTGTAGCAATAAAATATCTAATTGATGCTAGATTTGAGTCTAATGGTGTAATTGAAAAACCTGATATAATAGGAGCTATCTTTGGTCAGACTGAGGGATTGCTTGGAGAGGATCTGGAGATGCGTGAGCTTCAAAAATCAGGAAAAATTGGTAGAATAGAAGTTACATCGAATTATGAAGATGGAAAAACAGTTGGTGAAATAGAAATTCCTAGTGCAATGGATAAAACAGAAACCACACTTATTGCAGCAGCACTTGAAACAATAGAGAGAATAGGACCAAGTGATACAAAAATAACTATAGAAAAAATAGAGGATGTAAGAGGCAGTAAAAGAGATTATATTCTTGAAAGAGCAAAAAAATTAATGGAAAGATTGGGTGGTTCTGGCAATGGCATCTCTGATATGACAAATGAGATACAGAGTTCTTCAAGAATATCTAAGATACATAGCTATGGAACTGAAAATCTTCCTTGTGGAGATATTTCTGGTGATGAATTAATCATAGTAGAGGGAAGAGCTGATGTGATTAACCTTATGAGAAATGGTGTAAAGAATGTAATTGCAATGAATGGTGCAAGATTACCAGAAACATTAAAAGGATTGACAAGAGAAAAACCTGAAGTTATTTTATTTGTTGATGGAGACAGAGGAGGCAATTTAATTATAAAAAATGTGGTTGAAAGTGCAAAAATTGATTTTATCTCAATGGCTCCTGAAGGAAAAGAAGTAGAGGAACTTACTGGAAAGGAGATATTGCAGGCATTAAGAAAAAAACTTCCATCTGAGGAATACAAAGAAAATAAAAGGTCAAGAGGAGTAAGAAGATACGACAGAGAGAGAAGAGATAAAACAAATACAAAAGATAGAAAAATTAAAAAAATTACCTCAGAAGAAAAAGAAAAAATAAAAAAAGAGGTTGATGAATTAATTGGGACAAAAGGGGCAATTATATTTAATAAAAATCTAGAGATAATAAAAAAGGTTCCTGTTGGAAGATTAGGCCTTATAAAACTTGATGACGAACCTTATGTTATTGCAATTGATGGAACAGCAACTCCAAAAGTTATTGAAAATTGTGAAAGATTAGGATGTCAAAACCTAATTGCAACAAATTTTGTTTTTACAGATACAAAAATTAATCTGGCAAGTATTTAATCTCTAGGATTAATTTTTATTATATTTTCTGAGATAAGATGTTTTAATAATTCAAAGCTATATTTTGCATAAAAGTTGATTAAACACCTTAATGTCTGTTAATTAGGTATTTAACTAGACTTTCCTATTTTTATTTATAAACCTCCTCAAATCTACACAGGCGATTTGTCTTATCCTCAACTTCTACAATCTCTTTAACGAGATTGTAGTTTGATTCATCTCTCAAATATTCACAGCATTCCCCAATAGTC
>WJLK01000106.1 GCA_014728565.1 Candidatus Pacearchaeota archaeon | reverse complement strand
ATGTTTTAGAGATGTTTCCCTATCCAAGTGCGAGTGGTCTGCATATGGGACATGCTTTTAACTATACAATTGGAGATGTCTATTCTAGATTTAAAAGAATGAATGGTTTTAATGTTTTATATCCAATGGGTTTTGATGCATTGGGTTTGCCTGCTGAAAATGCTGCAATTAAAGCAAGGTCTCATCCTAAGAAATTCACTGAACAAGCTATTAATAATTATATAAAGCAGATGAAGGAACTTGGTTTGGGCTATGACTGGACAAGACTTGTAAGAACCTGCGATGAAGATTATTATAAATGGAATCAGTATTTCTTTTTAAGATTTTTAGAGGATGGCCTTGTTTATAGAAAAAAAGCACCTGTAAACTGGTGTCCAGAATGCAATACAGTGCTTGCTAATGAACAAGTTCATTCTGGAAGGTGTTGGAGACATAAAGATACTGATGTTGAAATAAAACAGTTGGAACAGTGGTTTATAAAAACAACAAAATATGCTGAAGAGTTATTGGAGATGGCTGATAAATTAGACTGGCCTGAACGTATCAAAATTATGCAGAAGAATTGGATTGGAAAAAGTCACGGAACTGATATTGATTTTGAGATTAATAATGAAAAATGGACGATTTTCACAACTAGGCCTGATACAATTTACGGAGTGACTTTTATGGTGATTTCAGCCCAACATCCTAGATTAATGGAGTTGGTTACAAAGGAACATAAAAAAGAAGTTCAGGATTTTTTGAAGAAAGTTAAAAGTGTTAGTGAAAAAGATATAGAGGAATTGGAAAAAGAGGGAGCATTTACAGGCAGTTATGCAACTAATCCTGTTAATAATGAAAAAATACCTGTGTATGTTGGGAATTTTGTTTTAGCTGATTACGGAAGTGGTATGGTAATGGCTGTTCCTGCACATGACCAGAGAGATTTTGAATTTGCAAAAAAATACAAAATTCCTATCAGGATTGTTATTCAGCCAGAAGCATATGAAATAAATGCAGATAGAATGAGCAGAGCTTATACTGGTGATGGAAGGCTTGTAAATTCAGAGAGTTTTAATGGATGGGATAACAGAGATGTTATCAGCGAGATTACGGAATATTTAAATAAAAATAAAAAAGGAAAGCCAACTATACAGTATAAACTAAAAGATTGGCTTATTTCAAGACAGAGATATTGGGGAACACCAATACCTGTTGTTTATTGTGACAAATGTGGAATAGTTCCAGTTCCTGAAAAAAATCTTCCTGTTAAACTTCCTGAAAAAGTAGAATTTGGAAAAGGGAACCCTCTTTTAACAAGTAAGGAATTTGTGGATGTTAAATGTCCTAAATGTAATGGCAAGGCAAAAAGAGAGACAGATACCATGGATACTTTTTTTGACAGTAGTTGGTATTTTTTAAGATATTGCGACAATAAGAATAATAAAAAGCCTTTTGATTCAAAAAAAGTAAGTTACTGGATGCCTGTAGACCAGTATATAGGAGGAGCAGAGCATGCATGCATGCATCTTATATATGCTAGATTTTTTACAAAAGCCCTCAGAGATTTAAAAATGCTGAAATTTGATGAACCCTTTACAAGATTATTCAATCAGGGAATGTTGCATGGAGAGGATGGTTTTGTTATGTCAAAATCAAGAGGTAATGTAGTATTACCTGAGGAAGTTAGTAAGAAACATGGAATTGATACTGCTAGATTATTTTTAATTAGTGTTGCAAATCCTGATAAAGATGTTCAGTGGAGTGAGAAAGGAATAGAAGGCATCTCAAAATTTATTAATAAAATTGTAAATTATTTTAAGAAAATAAAATTTGGAAAATCAGGCAAGAGAGTTGAGAGTAAAATAAATAAAGTAATAAAAGAGATAACAGAAGATATCAAGAATTTCAGGTATAATTATGCTGTTATTAAATTAAGAAATTTATTTGATAGTTTTGAATCTGAGATTCGTAAGAAAGATGCTGAAAGTTTTTTAAAACTTTTGTCTGTTTTCTGCCCTCATATTTGCGAGGAGCTCTGGGAAAAACTTGGTAATAAAGGCTTTATTAGTTTAGAAAAATGGCCTGTTGCTGATGAGAAAAAAATAGACCTTAAATTAGAGGAGGCTGAGAAAAACTTTGACAATACTGTTTCAGATATTATGAATATTCTTAAGATAATAAAAGAAAAAAAGGGAAAAGAACCTGAAAAGGTTTATATTTATGTTGTTCCAGGGGAGCTTGAAGATTATAATGAGAAAGTTTTGAAGAAGAGAGTTGGGAAGGAAGTTCATGTTTACAGGGTTAATGACAGTAAGAAGTACGATCCTGAAAATAAGAGTAAGAAAGCAAAACCAGGTAAACCAGGAATTTATGTTGAGTAATTAGTGGTTGTTATATATTTCTTAGAATAGAAATTGTTTTTAAAACTTTTATTCAGAGTTATTAATGGGAAAAAAGAGAAATGGGGAGAGACTTTCTAAATTAGTTGATAGAATCTGGATGACTCACTGTATGAAGCCTTTATCTCCTGTTATAAAAAAGGTTCATAGAAAAGATGTAGATACATCTCTTATGAAGAGATTTAGGAGCAGACAGGAAACTTTATTTGAGAGGGACTGGAAACATGTGAAACTAGGATATTTTTATGAATTAGCAACAGCAGGATTATACGGAGGTTTAGTTAAGAGAGAGTTAGAAGTTCCTTATGGAGATTCTGTTATAGAGGTTTATCCTGATGTTCTTGATGAGAATAATGAACTAATGTTTGAATCCAAAGGTTGTTTTTCATCAGAGAGTCAGAATTTAGAGGATGATCAGATTGAGAGATACATTGCTTTTCAATTATCAAATTCTGGTTATCAACTTTATTATGTTATTTATAGGCATAGTCTTAAAAAAATAAGAACCTACCAAGGCAGTGAAGAGGATTTATTTGAATATCTCTCTAAAAATACCTGTTGTTCTTTTGTCCTTCCTTTTAGTGTAGTTTTGAAATTACATGAGACAAGAGACTCTGAATTAGCCTGGAGATATGATGGACAGTTCTGGACTCCCAATACCTCTGTTAAGTCAAGAACTATTAATAGATTTTTAGAAGCTCCTGGTGTGAGTGGTGCAGAAGAAGTTTTAAAACAACTAGGTTTAAATCCTGGAGATTATGTTATAGAAAGATTAATGAGTCCTATGAGTTTTTATGTTCAGGATCATGATGTGAGACCTTTCCCAGTATTATTTGTTAGGGATGTTAATCATGAATCTTGGATTCAAACATTTTTAGATTCTTATTCAGAAGTTTCTTTTGATTTTCCAGTTCCAGATGAAGATTTTTGAATTTTAAGTATTAAAAAAGATTTTTAAATCTGGTTTTTTTATTAATGATATGAAATCACAATCAGCTTTTGTTGTAACTTTAATAGGAGGGATAAGTTCTATTGCTGGAGGAATTGGAAATTTATTTACAGGATTTATTACTTATTTTTATCCGGAGTTTTTTTTGGAATTTAATCCAGGAATGGCCCGGGAAATTTCAGGAGTTCAGTTTTTTTCATTTATGTTTGCATTTGTCTGGCTTGTTGTCATGGGAGTTCTGGCAGTATTAGCTTCTATTAAAATAATGAAAGGCAATAATGAAGATTTGAGATTAGGAGGCTTAATAGCCATTATTGTAGGAGTTCTAAGTTTTAATTTACTTACTATTGCTGGAGGAGCTCTTGCAATTGGTTTTTCTAAGAAGAGATAGTTATTTTCTATCAGGTTTTTTCACAAGAAAATAATAAATTATTGCTCCAATTATATTTGCTAGAACAATAATCATTATCCAGGCTATTTTTTCATTTTCATCTCTGAATTTTCTGTTTGCACAGTCAACAATCATAAAAATCCAGAAGATGAATCCTAGGATTAAGAGGAGAGGGATAGTTAGTATTAGAAATATGAATGAAATAGCGAGTATTATCACAGGTATTATTAGTAGTTGTTCTGTTGGCATTTTATTTTAAGTTTGTTATCCTTCCAGCACAGCTTTTATCCTTCTCCAAGACAACTTGGCGGTTTTCTTAAAGCAACTTTTCCTTGAGTTTGCTATCCCTCTAAGATAGCTTTTATTCTTCTAACTCCTGATGCAGAGGATTCTTCTTTTTTTATTTTAAATTTTCCAAGAACTCCTGTTCTTTCTACATGAGGTCCTGCACAGATTTCTTTTGAAAAGTCTCCGATAGAGTAGACAGTTATTTTTTCACGGTATTTGTTTTCAAAAACACCCTGAGCATCTATTTTCTTAGCTTCTTCAACTGTCATTTCTTTCTTGGTTACTGGAAGGTTTTTTTTAATTATTTCATTAACAAGGTTTTCTATTTTTTTAATTTCTTCATCAGTAAGTTTTCTATCAAAATTAAAATCAAATCTCAGTCTTTCTGGAGTTATATTAGACCCTTTTTGGAAGATTTCTTTTCCAAGGATTCTACGAAGAGCTTCATTTAATAGATGAGTTGCAGTATGAAGTTTTGTGGTTTGTTCAGAGTGTTCTGAAAGACCTGATTTAAATTTTCCCTGAGTTGCTGTTCTGCTCAATTCCTGGTGTTTTTTTAATTCCTTTTGAAATTCCTTTTCATTAACTCTGATATTTTTTTCTTTTGCAAGTTCCATAGTTATCTCCAGGGGAAATCCATAGCTTTGGTAGAGAAGAAAAGCTTCTTTTCCTGATATGCTTTTTTTATTAATTTTATTAAAGATATTCATTCCTCTTTCAAGAGTTACTGAAAATTTGTTTTCTTCGTTTTCTAGTTCCTGTAGAATTTTTTCTTTATTTTTTTTAAGATGCTTATAATCATTATAAATATCAAAAATCGGTTCTGCAACTTCTTTTGCGAAATTCTGAATGTTGAGGTTTCTTCCATGCCTAATAGCTCTTCTAATTAATCTTCTTAAAACATATCCCTGTTCAAGATTGCTTGGTGTAATTCCATCTGCTATAATAAAAACAGCTGCCTTTATGTGGTCAGCTATTATACGCATAGGTTTTTCATTTTCTTTATAAGATTTTTTAGATAGTTTTTCAATCTGCTTTATTATAGGATAAAAACTATCAGATAGATAATCATCTTCTAAAGAGTTTAGAACAGTTACAGTACGTTCAACTCCTCCTCCAAAATCTATGTTCTTTTGTCCTGCTTCTTTGTAATTTCCTTGTTTATCTTTTTCATACTGCATTAAAACATCGTTTCCAATCTCCACCCAGTCTTTATCTTCAGGGTTGAAATTTTCAGGAATATTCTTTTTTTTATAATAAAAAACTTCTGTGTCAGGACCACAAGGACCTGGACCTGGTGTTTCCCACCAGTTTTCTGACTTAGGTAAGAAGGCTATTTTGTTTTCTGGAATTCCTAATGATTTCCAGATTTCAGCAGATTCTGTATCTTTAGGAGAGTTTTTATCTCCTTCAAAACAACTAACAGCTAATTTTTCTTTGGGTATCTCAAGTTCTTTTGTCAGAAATTCAAAAGTATATTCAATAGCTTGTTTTTTGAAATAATCTCCTAGAGACCATTTTCCTAACATTTCAAAAAAAGTATGATGATAACTGTCACCAACTTCATCAATATCCTGAGTTCTTATACATTTCTGGACATTGCATAATCTTTTTCCCTGAGGATGTAGTTGCCCAAGTAAAAAAGGAACAATTGGATGCATTCCTGCTGTAGTGAATAATACTGTAGGGTCGTTTTCTGGAATTAGACTTGCATTTGCAATTTCTTCATGATTTTTTTTCTTGTAAAATTTAATGAATTTTTTGATTAGTTTTTTTCTTGTGATTTCCATAGAATAGTATAGAAAGAATGTTTTTAAAATTTAGGGATTATGCACTTTTAGAGACAAGATCTTCAAGTTTTATAATTAACTTCTCAGGATTATCATGATAAATAATAGGTCCTCCGGGTTTTTGAAACAATGCTTCAGCAAGAGGTATCAGAATTGCAGCAGGACCACTATTAACAAGAATTCCTAGAGGTTTTTTCATATCACATGCATTAGTATACTCATTTAAAGTTCCTCTCCTGCCACTAATAACAACTGCAGCATTGCATTCAGCAGCGCTATATATATTTCTTTGTTTTTTACAAGCATCATCTTGTTTTGAATAAGGGGAATCTTCGGGTATAAAACACCATTTAGTAAAACCTTCAGTTGGAAAATTAAATCTTGTTTGGTGATCTTCTATTGAAATTCCTGGAGAAAATCCCCAAACTTCTCCCCTACTTTCATTAGCACCAAGAACAGCTTCATAAGGTAAACCAGGACATGCTCCGGTAATGAGAATGTGGTTTCTTCTTGCAATTGTTTTTCCTGTCTCTCTTGCTAATCCATTAAGTTCATTACTAGCATTTTCTGCAGAACCATAAACAGCAATTTTCATTTTAGAATAATTTAAGCAGTGTTTCTCCAACTAGAAGGTAATTTATCAGTTTTAGTTAATGCACCACTGAGATCATCTTTCATAGCAAGAGCAGCATGTCTTGCAGCTTCTGCAAATTGTTGAGGCATGAATTTTCTTGGACTGTCTTCTTCAGGTCTTGTTTTTATTTTTTGATATGCAAAAATAATTCTTCTGGAAGAGTTTACAATAGCACCATAACCATCTTGATTAAAGCAAGGCATTGCGTCATTTGCTCCACCTCCCTGAGCACCATAACCAGGGACAAGTATAAAAGAATTAGGCATGATAGTTCTTAGGATTTCTGCTTGTTCTGGATAAGTTGCTCCTATAACAGCGCCAATAGGAGAGTATCCTCTTTCACCGATATGTTTTTGAGCAAGCCTGTTGATATTTAATGCAACAAGGCTATATAAGGGTATTTGATTATTAGGCCTAATACCTAATCTACGTAACTCTTCAATTATGTCATCATCAATAAGTACAGATTGATCTTGGAATTGTCCAGAACCTTTATTACTAGTTTTATCTAATAAAAAAATTCCTCTTCCTAATTTATTACAAACATCAATAAAAGGTTTTACACCATCATCACCGAGATAGTAATTAACAGTTAGAGCATCAGCAGCATAAGCAGAGTCTCCTAGGTGGCCATTTGCATAAGCTTGCGCAGTACTTCCTATATCATTTCGTTTAGCATCTGTTATAACAATCAATCCTTTGCTATGAGCATATTCAATAGTATCTTCAAGAACTCTGTATCCCTCTGAGCCTAGTTGTTCATAGAACGCTGCCTGAGGTTTGACAGCAGGAACAATATCTTCTATAGCATCAATGATTGCTTCATTGAATCTTCTAAAGGCATTAGCTTGTTGTCTTTGAGAATCTCCTGTTTTTAAATGATATGGAATATTTTCGAATCTAGGATCAAGTCCAACTACACTAGGATTTTGTTTTTCATCAATTGCATCCATTAATCTATCTGCTAAGCTTTGAGTCATTTTAGGCTGCTAAATCCTCCCTTATTTTTCCAGGATCCCAGTTTCTCTCACTGGCAATATCCACTAGTCTGTCAGTTAGTTCATCTCTTAATTCAGGATAACCTCTAGTTAAAATATTAATGGCTTTTGGCCTATTGTTTGAATCATCATATAAATCAGCTAATCTTGAAAATCCTCTATCACTCCTAAGCATTTTTAGTGCCCATTCATATCTTGATTCTTTTGTCTCTCCTCTTTCTCTTAGATTTCTGTGAACTTCTGCTGTTACAACTTTTAATGGAGATTGTAAATAATCCCAGGCATGAGAATTTAGAGGAACAATCGCATTATGTTTTAATTCTAATTCTTCCATAACTTCTACTCCATCTTCTAGTCTATCAACATAAAAGAATATATTTCTAATTATGCCTCCTCGGGTTTTTATTGTAGGAATCCAATAATCTCTTGGTGAAGAACCTTGATTATTTAAATCTCCAACATGAATAACTTCCATGTCTTTTAATTCTACAGGAGGTTTTATTTTTCCATTTTTATAAATCATAAAAGTTGGTTTTCCTAGTTCTATTGCTAGTGGAAGTGAGAAAATCCAATCTCTAGTTTCTCCTCCTGAGATAACATATTCAGAAGAATGTTTCATTGTTTCTGCAATAACATTTTTTAAATCTTCTAGTGCTTTTTGATAATCCTGAGGTGTTCTTAAAACAGACTCGCTGTTTACATAGTAAGGTCCTATTTGTCCTGAAGTATATGGAAAAAAAGTATCAGTGAATTGAAAGCCATTATTTCTTGTAAGAGCATTAAGATTTCTTTCCTGCATCTCTTTTCTTAAAACCGGATTCATAGAATTTTAAAAACAAAGTTATTTATAAAACTTCTAGTGGATAATTCATTAAATTATAGTAATAAAAAATCTTAGAAAAATTTTAAATAAAATCCATATTAAATAATCTTATGTATATAGAACCTCATGCACATCTCAGAGATGAGCATCAAAAACATAAAGAGACAATTGCTCATGCATTAAAAGTTGCAGAGTTTTTTTTATTATCTGCTGTTTTTGATAATCCTAATTTAGGAGACAATCCTGTTACAACTAGACAGAGAGTTTTAGATAGATTTGAAATTGCAAAAGCAGCTGATTCTTCTGT
The DNA here is from genome assembly GCA_014728565.1 of Candidatus Pacearchaeota archaeon. Classification (GTDB taxonomy): domain Archaea; phylum Nanobdellota; class Nanobdellia; order Pacearchaeales; family GW2011-AR1; genus ARS1285. The sequence continues at coordinate 4 of WJLK01000106.1, read as the reverse complement.
TGTT
>WJLK01000105.1 GCA_014728565.1 Candidatus Pacearchaeota archaeon | reverse complement strand
AGCATAGCAAGTTTGATAGATGGTGTAAAAAGAGATATATTAAACACATCAGAACAGCTATTCATAGTCCTACAACAACCGGTAAAATAGAGAGATTCTTTGGAACACTAGCAAATGAGCTCCCTTTTTTTAAGAATAAACCTGAACTATTTCGAATGAGGTATAATCACTTCAGGAAGCATACAAGCTTAGAAAAAAGAACTCCTTCAGAAATATATCATGCGTTTTATAAGCTATTCTAGCTTACGACATATGTCAGTGGATAACACAATATCTTATCTGTATACCCCTAAGACATATGTCCCAGGAGTCTACCATAATTTAAAAGAATAATCTTTTTATATCTCCATTACATCATTATTAAATGGTATCTCTACTTCCAGGAGTATATTTTAGAAGAGAGGATCCTTATGACCTTGTTTTTATTGATGTAGGAGGAAAAATAACTACTTATGATCCTAAACAAGAGTTACCTGAAAAAAAATCAGGTTTATCTGAAAGAGAAATAAATCGTCATTATCAAAGAGATTTTGGTTGCCTGCCAATGCATCTGGGGCTTGTAAGAGCACTTTCAACAGAAGAAGATTCAAGACATGAAGCTGCTGTTGAATTTGCAAGACAAAAACAATCAAAATTAAAATCTGCAATTGCAACAGATCCAAGTCTTGCTCAAAGATTTAGAGATAGCGAATCAAGACCCACATGCAATAGAATTGTCAGAAGAGTTCCAATGAGAGTTAGATAACAAAACCTAATTAAACCAGTTTTCTTTTTTTATTAAATGGAAAAACCATATTTTATGATATTTTTAATGACTCTTTTTTTTATAGTTCTGATATCAGGTTTTCTTTATTTTATAATTAAACTAGATAATTACAAGATTCCTGAAAATCTTGTTGTTGAAGTTATTGATGGAGATACCTTTGTTCTAGGAAACATGGATAGAATAAGATTAATCTGCATAGATGCTCCTGAAAAAAATCAGAAAGGATTTCAGGAATCAAAAATATTTCTTGAGACTTTAATTTTAAATAAACAGGTTAGATTAGAAAAAGATATTTCAGAAAAAGACAGATATGGAAGATTACTAAGATATGTCTATGTTAATACATCTAATGGAGAGATTTTTATTAACAAGTATATGTTTGAGCAGGGATATGCTGAACTAACTCCTATTGAACCTGATATTTCTAGATGTAATGAAATTAAAAGCTAATCATGATTTTGGTTTTTTTTAGGAGGTTCATACCTATTAGCTTCAGGATTATAAGTAGGACATTCTTCTGGATTTTTGCATAGATGTTCTCTTACTGCCTCACTTAAACATGCTCCTCTACATACATTTCCATTATCATCCACAAACCTTGGACAGGTTATCTCATAAACTCCTGTTGTTTCTTCAGGTCCCCTATAAAAATAGTCAGGAGGAATTGAAACACTTATTCCTCCATTTTTAAGGCGAGCTGCTATTCTAGGAATTTCATCTCTTTTAGCATCTATTCTAAATCCTCTTCCATTTCTTGAAACTCCTATCACTCCCTCATGAGTTTCAGTTTCTAAATCCATTGCCATTTTCTAAACCTCCTTTCAGGTATTTAGAGAATTCTTTTTCAATGCAAGCAAGAGCAATAAACATTTTAGAATTTCTCCTGCAAGCTAACACAGCTTGCTTATAATACCACCAGTAGAACCAGGACCAAGACATTTCCTATACTGAAAATAATGTCTTTAATCATTTTGTTATTTTAATAGTTATTTATTATTTATAAATTTAACTCAGCAAATTTTATATATAACCCTCTTTATATAAAAGCATGTTTGAGAGAGAGGTAAACCCTGAAAACATAACTAATGCTGATATAGCAGTTGTTATACCCTCTTATAATGAAGCTGATTCTATTGCTCATCCAACTAAAGTAGCTTCACAAGGTCTTTTAAAGTATTTTCCTGATAAAAAAGCAGTTATAATAAATACAGATAATGCCTCTCCAGACAATACAGAAAAAGTTTTCTTAAACACACTTACAGAAGTTCCTAAAATTTATATAACCACTCCTGAAAATACACCTGGCAAGGGATGGAATTTTTTCAATGCCTTTAGAAAATGCTGCTCTCTGGGTGTTAAAGCAATTGTCTGTGTTGATGCTGATTTAATCTCAATAACTCCTGAATGGATAAAATACATGATAGAACCTGTTTTAAAAGGCTATGATTATATAACTCCTGTTTATTCCAGGCATAAATATGACGGAACCATAACCAATAATATCTGCTATCCCTTAATTTATGGAATTTTTGGAAAAAACATTCGTCAGCCAATAGGTGGTGATTTTGCACTTTCTTCTAGATTTGCTGAACATCTTTTAAAACAACCCATACACCAGACCACCTGTCAGTATGGAATTGATATATTTATGACCATGAATGCTGTGGTTGGAGATTTTAAAATAGCCCAGGTTGGACTTGGAGCAAAAATTCACAAACCAAGTGCTCCAAAATTAGGACCTATGTTTATCCAGGTTGTCAGCACAGCTTTTTTAACAATTACAGATAATTTTGAAAAATGGAAGAAACTTGATTCTATTGAAAAAATTCCTGTTTTTGGAATCCAGGAATTAGCTCCTGCCCAGGATTTAGAAGTTAACAGGGATTCTATAAAGAAAAATGCACTTGATAGTTTTGAAAATTCAAGGGAGGTTTTAAAAGAGGTTCTCAATCCAAACACAATGGGGGCTGTTGAAGAAAATCTAAAATCTGATATTAAAATAAATACTGAACTCTGGGTT
>WJLK01000104.1 GCA_014728565.1 Candidatus Pacearchaeota archaeon | reverse complement strand
TCTTCATCCCCTGAATCAGTTTCAGAACTTTCTGCAACAGGAGCTGTTGTTCCTGGTGCAACAGGAGCATCCTGAGAAGCAACAACAATCAGATTAATAATTAAAACAAAAACAATCAGACTAAACAATAACAATCCTCTTTTTCTTTTACTGGTTTTCATAAAAACCTAAAGAATAATTAATTTAAAATTGTTTCTGAAACAATTTTATAGGATTATTAATTAAACTAAAAAACTAACTTCTAATTATCCGAATATCTCACCAACCCCCTATTCCAGCTAATAAAAATTAATTAAAAATAATTATCAACATCTCCTGTCATCCACTGCTAAATATACTCATCAACAGCATAACATCAGAAAACATTAACTATTAATTATTACAATACATTAATTACTCTCAAAAACATTACTCTTTAATCCTAGTAAATAAATATCACCCCCAACTAACAACCACTTAATAAAAAATTTATTCTCAAAACAACTTCTTCTGAGCAGCCTGTTTTTTTAATTCATCCAGTTTCTCAAGTTGCTTGTTTATTCTCTGCTCAGAAAACTCATAATCTGAAAGTATCTCTCTTATTTTTTCCTTGTTGATTTTTGGAAACTTAATTTCTTTTATCTCATTAATACTTGGATTTTTAATCTCTTCATAAATAGCCTGCCAGTCAAAATCAAGCTCATATTTCTCATTTTTTCCAACCTCCTCAAATATTTTTTCTTTTGTCTTAAACTCCTGGACCATCTTAAGTGATTTTTTAGGACCTAATCCCTTAACACCTCCTGAATTATAATCTGTTCCACATAAAATTCCAAGGCAAATTAACTGTTCCTGATTAATATTCAGTTCTTTTAAAACATCTTTTAAAGAAATCACCTGTGGAAAAACCTCCTTAATACCTGATACTGTTCTTCGAGTTCTTGCTAAACTTAAATTTTGGATTAAAAGAGGAGATTCAAACATCAAACAATCATAATCCTGAGAAGAAACAGCATAAGAAAGATTATTTGCAGCAAGCCAGCTTGCCTGAGCCTCTCCCTCTCCAGGAGCCTGAATAACTGCAATTCCCATTGCTTCTAGTAACTCTTTGCTCTCCTGAATTTTTTGTTCATCTAATCTAGTATCTGCTCTTGCATATTTTCCCATTGCCTCAACATCCTCTCTCTGCCTGGCCTGTTTATATTTTTCAAGAGCTTTATCTTTTTCCTCTGTTCTTTTTTCTCTTGTGAATTCTTTAAGTTCAGGAGCTTCTCCATCAAAAACATAAACCAGTTTTATTCCATTTAAAATAAGATTAATATTTCTGTAAAACAAACCAGATAAATGACTGCTTACTCTTCCTTTGCTGTCTTTAAGAGGAGTTCCATCTGGCTGTCTTATTGTAGTCAAAAACTGATAAATAGAATTAAAGGCATCCACAGCTATTACTTTATTTTTTAAATCTAAAAAACCAATCTCTTTCTTACTAATAATATCTCCTATCTGCAGTCCCATAATAAAAAAAATCAAAACTTATTAATAAAACTAACTGTCCAAAATATAGATATTCCCTGAATTTAAAACTAAAATTAATAATTAATACTATTTAACTATGCAAACTATTCACCTAGAAAACTAATTAAAATACAATTATCAAAAAATAAATTTTGAGTTTAGCAAAAACTTCTCAAAATTCCCTGATTTTATCTAGGTTTAACTCTTTCAGTGTTTTCAGTTCCTGGAATCCATAACCTACTGCCTGTTATTTCAACAGGGCCTAATTTATTCTCTAGAGCCTCTCTTAACATTCCTAGATTATCATCAACATCATCATCTCTGTCATCATGAGGTTTAGGATACTTATAACTCCACTCAGTCCTATAAATATCATGCCCCTGTAAAAGTTGTTCATCAAAACCAGCAGAAAACCTATATTCAGAAAATCCAGAACCAGAACTCACTAGTTCAGATTTTGCTTCAATTAAAATTCCAGGAAAATCAAATCTCATTGAATCACCATACTCCTCATGAACTAACTGAGCATCATAAAATGCACTAGAAACCCACCTAACAAACTCATCCATATCTTCAGTAGATAAATTTCCAGCAGTTCTTGGAAAACCATGTTCTCTATAAAGCTCTAATCTTTTTTCAGGTGTTATTTCAGGAATCTCTCTAGCTACTCTAAAATTCCTATCTCCAAAATAAGAGAGTTCTCCTAAATCATGTAATTTAGCCCCTACTCTCATATAAACAACATAATCTTCTGTTCCAGAATCAGGACAGCTATTAAAAGAATTCCAAATATTCATTAAAACAAGTTCAAGAGGACTTCTTACAACAGCATCAGTATCAGTATGAGTATCCATTTTTAATAATTAAAAATACCTATTTATAAAACTTTGTATAATAATTACTGTTCAGTGATTAATATCACTCTCTTAAAAAAGGAAAAATTCCTCCAAAAACATTTGCAATAGCTATTCCTAATAAAGAAGCTTCCTCAACATCAAGATAAAAAGATGCTTCTCCTAATTTAATTACCGGTGATTCATAAATATCTCTATTTCCCTGAAAAGGATATGGAATAAAAAAAGAGCCTCCTGGACTAGATAACACCTTATCCCCCATGTTAACTAATGTTCCATTACTACTATAATCACTGATATTATATCCTCCCTCAACTTCACTAACGGTACAGTGTTCCCTAGACACAGTACTATATAAAGGTCCTGAAATAACAACATCGTTACTTTCTTCTCTTCCTACTGAAATCTCTTTCTTCCCCCATGGACCCTTGTGCCTGATTCCACAAAAAGAACTTAAAACTATTCTTCTCTTTCTTTGAAATAATCCTGATCTCATAAATTTCCTCATAAAAAACTATTATTTAAAGTTTCTGGAATTAATTTTATATAACCTATAAACATAGCTTTTATATGAAAACTACATTCATACCAATTGATTATGATTATTTTGATTATCATGGAAAAAATTATGCAAAAATCATAGGAAGAACTGACAAAGGCAAGAGAGCATGTATCATTGACAGCTGTGATATATATTTCTGGGCTATTCTTAAAAATAAAATCTCAGATAAAAAAATAGAAAAAATAAAAAACAAAATAGAAAAAATAAAAGTAGAAAAATCAGGAAGACTAACTAAAGTATTAAAAACAGAACTTCATGAAAAAAATTTTCTTGGAAAACCAGTAAAAGCAATAAAAATATTCATTACAAATTATAAAGATGCTCATGATATAGCTGACCATCTTGATTTCAGGGAGATAGATAAAAGAAGAGAGTATGACTTAGGATTTACAACAAAATACATTCTCGAAAGAAAATTAAAACCTCTGCAATGGTATGAAATATCAGGTGAACTTCTTAATAACAGTGATTTCAATGGCTTATCTCATGGTATGGATGTTGACTTATGCCTTAAAGCAGAATCTATAAAGCATCTTGAAAAACAACCTATATTTAAGCCAAGAATTCTAGCCTATGATATTGAAACAGATGAATTTGAAATAGGAAAAGGAGAAATACTAATGGTTTCTCTGGTTGGAGAAAATTTCAAAAAAGTCCTTACTACAAAAAAATCAAAAAAAGATTTTGTTGAGACACTAAAAAACGAAGAAGAACTTCTAGAAAAATTCCAGGAACATATAGAGAGATATAGTCCTGACATTTTAGTAGGTTATTTTTCTGATAATTTTGACTTGCCATATTTAAGAGCAAGAGCTGAAAAAAATAAGATTAAATTAAACATAGGATTAGACAATAGCCAGCCAGTTTTTTCAAGAGGAAACTTACTAACAGGAAAAATAAAAGGAATAGTTCATCTTGATCTTTTAAGATTTATAAAAACAGCCTACTCTCAGTATCTTCAGTCAGAAACCCTCTCTCTAAATGATGTAGCTTCTGAACTTCTCGGAGAAACTAAAAATGAATGGACTCATAAGCATTCCTCAAAAATAAATGGAGAGGAATGGGAGGATTTCTTTTCCTATAATCTACAGGATTCAATACTGACCTACAAACTAACAGAAAAAGCACTTCCTGATTTAATAGAATTCACAAAAATAATAGAAGAGCCTTTATTCGAAGTTTCAAGAGATGGAATGTCTGCTCTGGTTGAAAACTACATAATACATAATTCAGAAAAATTCAATGAAATAATTGAAAAAAGACCTTACTCTGATGAAATAGGCAAAAGAAGAGCAAGAGAGAGATATCAGGGTGCTTTTGTTCTTCAGCCAAATCCTGGATTATATGAAAATATAGCATTTTTTGATTTTACAAGCTACTGGCCATCGATAATTGTTAGTTTTAATCTCTCAAAATCAACTTTTCTTGAAAAAAAACAGAAAAATTCAACAGAGGTTGATATTGGAAAAAAAGTATATTTTTCAAAAAAACCAGGTTTTTTTCCTCTTTTATTAAAAGAGATAATTGAAAAAAGAAAAACTTACAAAAAACAGTACAGTAAAAATCCTAATCCATTTACAAAAGCAAGGAGCAATGCATTTAAACTTCTGGCTAATGCCAGTTACGGCTACCAGGGATTTTTTGGAGCAAGATACTACTGTCCTGAAGCATCAGCCTCAGCAACAGCCTTAAGCAGAAACTTCACAAAAAAAACAATTGAAACAATTAATAAGAAAAATTATACTGTTCTTTATTCAGATACAGATAGTATAGCTCTTAAACTAAATAATCATACAAAAAAACAGGCTCTTGAACTTTTAAAAGAAATCAACAACAAACTTCCTGGAATAATGGAGCTTGATTTAGAGGGATTTTTTAAAAGAGGAATATGGGTGACAAAAAGAACTGGAGAATTTGGAGCAAAAAAGAAATATGCACTCCTGGATGAAGAAGGAAAACTTAAAATAAGAGGTTTTGAGACAGTTAGAAGAGACTGGTGTAATCTTGCCAGAACAACTCAGAACAAAGTTCTTGAACTTATTCTTAAAAATGGAAATGAAAAAAAAGCTCTTGAATTTCTAAAAGAGATAATCAAGAAATTAAAATCCAGAAAAATACCTCTTAAAGAACTTGTTATAAAAACACAGTTAAAAAAACCAATTGAACAATATAAAGCAATAAGCCCTCATGTAACAATTGCAAAAAAAATGAAAGAAAAAAACATGCCTATAAATATTGGTATGTTAATACAATTTTACATATCAGAATCATCAAATAAAAAAGCACTAGTAAGAGAGAGAGCCAAACTTCCTGATGAACCTGGAAAATATGACATCGAATATTACATAAATAACCAGATTATTCCTGCTGTTGAAAATATACTTGAAGTTTTCAAGATAAACAAACAGGAACTAGTAGAAGGCAAAAAGCAAACATGTTTAGGTGATTTCTGATAATTCCTATTTCACTCTTTGATAAAAAAACTATAAGTATGCTCCTCAGTAAGTGATTTAAAACTGATTGTCTTAAGAGGTTCAAAAAAATAAGGCTTGAATTTTTTAAGAGATTCTATATTTTCAAGTTCAAGAGGTTTTAAATCAGGAATATCATTCCAACCAAAAACAAAAATACCTCCTTTTCTAAGTATCTTATAAAAACTCAAAATAGTTTTTTCAACATCTTCTGGTTTATTAAGCCCCCATCCAAAAACACCGTTCATTATTATTAAATCAAAAGAATTCTCTGAAAAATAATTTTTTATATTAACAACATCATCTGTTATATGATTTTCTGAACCATATTTTTTTCTTTTTGGATTTTTATCAATTGTCCATAACTCCCTGCCTTTAAAAAATAGATTATAGAATTTCTGATAATCCTCTCTTCGAACATCAAGTATTTTTTTAGGATTAATCTTAGAAAGCAGATAAGGAATTATGATTCTCTCAAGAACATCTCTATCCTCATATTCCTCTCTTTCATAAGCATATTCCTGAATTAACTTCAAAGCTCTTTTATAATGGGAGTCATAATCTGAATCCATTTCAATAATAACAAAAGAATGTTTTTAAAATTATTTAATTAAAGGAACAAAAACAAAACCAGGATATTCCTTAATATTTATTTTTTTATTTTTCCTTATTTGAAAAATTGAATTTCTCACAGGACTTACTATTATACCATTTTCATTTAAATGCTCTATCAAATTCTCTGGAATATCATCAGCAGCTGCACTTACTAGAATCCTATCATAACTACCAAATTCTCCTGCATGTTTTAATCCATTTCCCTGAACAATTTTAATATTTTTTTTATTTCTTAAAAGCAATTTAGATTTTTTAACTAACTCCTCAATAATCTCAATTCCATAAATTCTACAATTACATATTTTATCAATCAGAGCAAGAACATAACCAGAGCCACTTCCAATCTCAAGAATTTTTGCATTTTCTTTTAATCTGTCTAATTTAAGTAAATCCAGCATAAATGCAATTGTATATGGCTGAGAAATTGTTGCTCCTTTCACAAGTGGAAGTGCTTCATTAATATAAGCACTGTCTTTCCATTCGTCAAGAACAAAATCCTCTCTTCTAATCCTTTCAAAAGCCTTTATTATTTTTTCTGAAAATCCTTCATATCTTAACTCATCAATTAGTTGTTTTTTGTTCATAAAGGGAGTAAGTTTTAGAATTATTTATTTTTATCTATTATTAATATAATGATTTATTTTTTCTGGCTTAAATTCATTATCTCTAAGAATATTTAATGAGAACTTTATTAATTTTCTTCTTATGTTACCTGCTTTTTCTGAACCTCCAAAAAAATCGTCATTATAAAAAAGAGGATTACAAACTACTGCTGTTCTAAATGCAAAATAAGGTGCTATTATTTTTCTCATTTCCCTGTCTTTTGTCTTCTTAAAATAATTATTCCAAAAAATATCAAAGACCTCCTTAAATACTCCTTTAAAATAATCTTCTTTTATTAAACAGTAAAGAATAGGATTTATTAAAAATGAAGCTATATCATCTGCAGGCTCTCCTGTTTTCCCTCTTGACCTGTCTAATATAGTTAATTTTTCTTCTTCAAACCACAAATTTCCAGGATGATAATCTCCATGTATTTCTGAATTTCTATAAGAGAGATCTTTTGATAAATTCCAATAATTAATTGATATTTTAATTATCTCCAACCATTGTTCCCTATTTTCATTGTATTCCTTTTCTGGGTACATATCCAATACCCCCATTATTGAGGCACCACTGCCGATAGTATCTCTTATTTTTCTCCTATACAAAGAAATTGATTCTTTTTTTTGCTTATGGAGATCGACTAAAAAATTTGATAAAAGAATTATTTTGTCTCTGTCTTGTTTTTCTAATTTTCCTGCTTCTCTTATTTTATTAAAAGTTTCAAACAATGGTTTTCCTTTTGCTTCTTTCATCAATATAAAGTATTCTCTTGAATCTCCTACTGATTTTAGCTCTCCTCTAGAATCTACACTTATTACATCTTCTGATTTCACATGATTCTTCATATTGTTGTAAGAATCATGTGCCAATAGCAATATTGCTGCTCTATCAGAAAAATGATCCATTCCAAGATTTTCTGTAAACATACTTTTTAATACATATTTTTGTTTTTTTCCAAAATATTCAAACTCTAATAGATAACCTATCCCTAAAACTCCTGTTCCTAATTTTTCTATTTTAATATTTTTTATTTCTCCCTTAAATTTTCTTTCCAGATATTTTTTAATCTCTAAATTTTGTATTTCCATTATAATCTTGCTTTTAAATTTTGTAAAAATTCTTGATATTTTGGCTCTCCTATTTTCCTAAATCTAGGATCATATATTATCTCAAAAGTTTTTTCTGCATGTGCAATTAATGCATTAACAGGATCACTTACTCTAAGCTTATCCCGAAGATATCCTATAACACTGTCTACATCCCACTCAAATAAAGCTATTGCATCAACATCATTTGCTACAATATTTTCAAGAGGAATATTTCCATCATCATCTATATATCTACTTCTATACAAATTACCATCATGAGTATATATACCGTCAATTATTCTATCTAAATGAGGATTTGTTATTCCAAAATAGCCATATAAATCTCTTGCTTCTATAACTCCTCTTCGTATGTGCTCATCTGAATCATCATCTCTCTCTTCATCATATCCAATATCATGAGCTAATCCTATTAACTCGCAAACAACAGGATCAATTTCCTGGCCTTCTCTTAAAAAATGTTCAGCATATGTCCTGCATCCATCAGCAACTGGAAAAACATGATCCCAAAAATATATTTCTGAATGAGCAGTTCTTCTCTCTACCTCTCTATATATTGC
>WJLK01000103.1 GCA_014728565.1 Candidatus Pacearchaeota archaeon | reverse complement strand
CAGTAATAAAAATAGCAAAAGAGTTAAACACAATAACAGGTGTAAACGCAAGAGTATTTGTAGGTCAGGCAAAAAAACAAGAATCAGGATTATCACAAAAAGAACAACAAGAAATAATGAATGATTTTAGAGCAAATAAAATAAATATAATCTGTGCAACATCAATAGCAGAAGAGGGGCTTGATATTCCAGAAGTCAACTCAGTAATATTCTATGAACCGATACCCTCTGCAATAAGAAAAATTCAGAGAGCAGGAAGGACAGCAAGGTTAATGGAGGGGGAACTTATCATACTTTTGACATTAGAAACTTTAGATGAAGTTTTCTACTATGCCTCACTTTCAAGAGAGAGAAAAATGTATAAATCCATTAACAGCATAAAACAAGACCTTGATAACGGAGTCTCTCTAGAACCAGAACCAGAAAAAAGAGAAAGACAGGAAAGTTTATTTTAAAATGCTCTATAATATATTTTCAAAAAAAATAAAAAAATCAAAAGCAAAAACTCCAAAAATAATCTCAGATATTCATGAAAAAAATTCCTTAATCATAAGCGAACTTCATAAATCAAATCAGATTCGTCTTGAAATAAAACCTCTTAAAATTGCAGATTATCTCATAGGAGATATTGCAGTTGAAAGAAAAACTATCTCTGATTTTATTTCAAGTATGTTAAATAAAAGATTAACCCAACAATTAAAACAACTAATAAGCTATAAAAAACAACTCCTGATTATTGAGGGAAATTTAGAAAATCTATTCAATGAAGAGACTAAACTAAATCCCAATGCAATCAGAGGATTTATTCTCTCTATTTTAATCAATAATCAGATTCCAATAATTTTCACTAGAGATTATCTAGATACCTCTAAATACTTGATTACTCTGGCAAAACAACAAGTCAAACCTTCTGCTGAACCATCTCTTCACAGCAGAATTCCAAAAAATAAACAACAGCAGAAACAATATATCCTGGAAAGTTTTCCAAACATAGGACCTGTAACTGCAAAAAAACTTATGAAAGAATTCAAAACACTTGAAAATGTTTTTAATGCTTCTGAAAATGAACTAAAAAAAATTTTGAAAAACAAGTTTGAAGAATTTAAAGAAATTCTCAATAATCCCTAAATCTAAGCTCATCTCTTCCAAATTCTCTTCTGCAGTAATGACAGGAAAAAACATCAGTTCCTGAATCATAATAAACTCTTGAAATTACTTTTTGCTCAGGATTATTTGATATACATGTGCCATTAGGGCATAAAACAATTCCCTCTAACATTCTAGGAATCTCTAATTCAATTTTTCTTTTTGGTTCCCAATCACTTATTATATTCACAGTTGCTCCTCCTGCAACCAGTGCAACTAAATTTAATTGATGAGGCTCTAAATACATACCCTCTACCTTAAGAACACCTTTTCTTCCAATTCTCCTACTCTCACAACCATCTGCCAAAGAAACCCTTCCTCTTGTTTCAGTAGTAGTTCTTTCTCCAATTCCAAGAATATCAGCAACTAACCACACCTTGCCTTCTGGAATATGATCTATAGAAACTCCTCTCTCAATATAACCAATTATCCTTTTTTCATTCATTTTTTAAGCTCCCCGAACCTCTGTCACCTACTAAAAGATCTAAAAGTGCCATTCTTACATAAAGACCATTTTCTAATTGAGAAAAATAATAAGCATAAGGAGTATCATCTATTGCTAAATCTATCTCACCAACTTTTGGCAAAGGATGCAATATTCTAAAATCATTCCCAACTCCTTCCAGCATTCTCACTCTCAAATTATATCTTGAACAAACTCTTTTATACTCTGCCTTTCCTTCCTCATCCTGAGGAAATCTCTCCCTCTGAATTCTTGTCATATACAATAAATCAGGTGATTCTGCTAAATTCTCAAGTCTATCTAATCCATATTCAAAAACCCTTACTCCTCTTTTTTTTAAATCTTCAATTAAATCCTGGGGCATCTTCAAAGAATCAGAAGAGATAAAATCCATCTCACATCCCTCATACAACGAAAGTGCATAAGAAAGTGAGTGAACAGTTCTTCCTAACTTCAAATCTCCTGCTATTGCAATCCTTGTTCCACTAAGTTTCCCTCTTAATTCCTTTATTGTATATAAATCCAAAAGAGTCTGAGTAGGATGTTCATTTTTTCCATCACCAGCATTTATAACAGGAATTTGCACTGAATCTGCAACAAGAGTTGCTGAACCATCTAGGTTATGTCTTGCAACAATAGCAGAAGTTCTGTATCTTTCAATTGTCTTAACAGTATCTCTCAAGGTCTCTCCTTTTCCTACAGAACTAGAAGCTTCATCAAAATCCAGAAACCTTCCCCCCATATGAGCAATAGCTGACTGGAAACTTATATCAGTTCTAGTGCTTCTTTCAAAAAATAAAGGAGCAAATAACCTACCCTGCATTCTGCTCCTGTAATCTAAAAAATTTTCCTCTATCTCTCTAGCATGTTCTAAAATAAAATCAATTTCTTCAACTGAAAGATCCTTAATTGATACAAAATCCCCACCTAAAAAATCATCCTTTGTTACCATTCTAAGCTACACTCCTTAAATTACCAGTCCCTCTGCCAAGATTCCTTATTCTAGCACCCAGAAATTCCTGGTAATTTTCTAAGACATTTCTAACAAAAGCACTAACATCTCTTTCTTCTGCATCCCTTACTAATTCAACATAACTTCTATAATCTGTATCTGGTTCTGTACTTTGAACATAACTCAATGGAGAACAATTATCTTTTAAAAATAATTCCCAATGAAAAGGATGATGTAAATATTTAACTTCTTCTGAGCTTATACCTGCATATTCAGAAACCTTTATTCTCAATCTATCCTCAAAAATATCAAAAGGCATAGGTCCTTCAGAGTATCTTTCTCCACCAATTCTAAAAGCAGTACTTATATAAAATCTGCAAAAATCCTCTAAAGAACAATTCCCTATTTTTAATGAAGTTTTCTCATCCATTAAAATTCAATAAGCAATCAAAACTATATAAACAAAATTAAACTCCAAAACATACAATAAAAAGCAAAAAAAATAAAAACTCTGGTTTTCTTTTTAATCTATATTTTTCATTTTTCCAATTCATACTCCTTAATATCTTTATAAACAGGACCTTCTGGAAATAACTCAGATTCTTTTAAAAAAAATTTTTCAACAAGAAATTTAATTTTTTTTACACTCATACCATCAATGTAATCCAAAAGTTCCTTTTTTTTCTTAACTCTTTTAACTCTAGCTATGGTTATGTGGCTCATAAACCTCTTTTCAGGCTCAAATAAATCCTTTAATTTATCATCAATCTCTTTCTGAAGCTCCTCTGCACCTTTCAGAGATATCCAGATAATTTTAACAAAACTTTTTGAAAAAACACCTACCTCAGCAAGCTCTGAATCAAAACTACTAAGCTTAATCTCTTTTAACATCCTCCTGACCTGATTAATTTTCTCATTGTCAATCTCACCTAAAAACTTAACTGTCAGGTGTAAATTTTCAGGTTCTGTGAATTTTCCAGTAAAAAAATTCTGTTTTTTTATTAGTTCCTGAACTCTCCTCATCTCATTAATAACCTCTCTTGGCAGATCAAGAGCAACAAAACATCTTTTCATTTTTATTCAATATTAACCAAAATCTTTATTTTATAACATAACCTTTAAATTCTAAAATTTTTTTTACACTCTCATCAACTCTCTCTTCATTAATCTCTTTTTTTTCAACCATTTTCTCCAATTTTTTCAGCAATCTATCAGCAGAACCAGGATTAAGTTTAAAATCAAGAATAACATTTTCACCAGAATTTATTAAATCTTTATAAAGCTCTTTTTTATTAAAAAAATAAAAACTTTTTAAACCCAGCATGTTGATTTCATCACTAACAATCAAAAAATTACCTGGAATTCTTCCAATAATCTTTTCTGAAATACTAGAAGGAACTCCTCCAGAGTCTACCTCACCACAGACGATCTGATGCCCTATCATAACAGCAGATATATTGCTCTTAAAGCAAGTTTCAAATAATTCTAGATCATCTCTTGTTATTTCCTGCCTGTCTCTTCTCCAGTGAGTATTTTTTATCATACCTTTTCCAGGATAATGCTTACATGTTCCATTAACACTCTCCTGCAATCCTTTAATGTAATTTTCTAATTTATTATTTATCTCTTTTTTACTCCCAAGAAAAACTCTCCCTCCATAAACTTTATCAGAAAATTCAGCAACAGGAGCAAAATTAAGATTAAAACCCAGTTCCTTCATTAACTTCCCTTGCTCTAAACCAACCTCATAAGCTTCTACCTCATTCCTAATCTCAGAAAAACTAGGAAACTGCTTAAAATTGTAAAAAGGATTCCAAAAACCTTCCATATCTGTAGTAACCAATAGTCTGATCTTTGACTTCTTCTGATAATCCTCAATCAAACTCTTATAATCCTCTGCAGAAATCTGCTTACTTAAAAAAATACCTCCTATTCCCAGATTAACTAACTCCTGATTATTTTTTCTATCTCCACTAACAATAATCATCTGAGCTAATTTTTGTTTTAGGGTAAGAGAATCAAAATCTATAGTTTTATTTTTTATAATAATATTTTCACCTTCAGTTTCCATTTTTT
>WJLK01000102.1 GCA_014728565.1 Candidatus Pacearchaeota archaeon | reverse complement strand
GTATGTTTATTACATTGCCTTTCTTGTCCTTTATCATTATAAAAAAAGATCTTATTTCCAGAACCTCTCCCTCAATCTCTTCTGGCAATATTTTTATTGTATTGCCTATCTCAAAAGGCTTGGTGAGATAGATAAGAATGCCTGCAATAACATTACTTAAAAGACTCCAGACAGCAAAAAATCCAATAGCAACCAATGCAACAAAACTTGTTATAGTTATCCAGATATTCTGAAGTCCTACATTCCATGTAACAAGTATAGCAATTATTATAGCAGTCCATACAGAAAGATTAAGAATTCTCTTTAAAACAACACTTCTGTGTTTTCCTATTTTTCCAGATGGAATCTTTTTATATAAAACAGCAGCAATTATAGGATAGATAATTAAACCTAGGAGTATTAATCCTAAGCTTATGAGAATTTGTATAATTAATTGACTTGCCATTTGATTAATTATTTTATAAAAATAAAATTTATTAATTAATTAGAATCATTAATCTTTTTAAGATTTTCTACCCTGACCTCCAATTTTATAAACATACTGCTCTTTTTTAATTAATGCAAATCAAAACCTACCTTGAAAAACTTAGAATAAAATTCAAAACATTTAAACATCCTCCTGTCTATACATGTGAGCAGGCAGAAAAATATAATAAAGATATAAAAGGAATTCACTGTAAGAATCTTTTTATGAAAAACAAAAAATCCAATAGATTTTTCTTAGTGATTCTTCCAGCAGATGAAAAACTTGATATTAAAAAATTAGAAGGACAACTTGCTGAGAAATTAAGCTTTGCAAATAATCAGGATTTAATAGATAAATTAAAATTAAAACAAGGTTCAGTAAGCCCTTTTAGCTTAATCTACAACAAAGATATTTTCTTAATTATCGACGATAAAATATGGAATTCAGAGTTTGTAAGTTTTCACCCAAATACAAACACAGAGACTTTGGAGATTTCTGGAAAAGATTTTCAGAAGTATGTAAAATCCCTGCAAAATACTTTTAAACTAATCTAGCTGAAATTTGTTATCACTTAAATATCTTTTGTTACTACTAAAAAAGACATTTTAAAAAAATAAGATTTTTAAAGAATAAACACTTAAGTATATCATGGGAATAAATAGAGATGAGCCCCAAACATGGAATACAGATTTCTTCAGTCATCTTAGATATTGTTCCCCAAAAAATTTCGTGGTGATTAAATTTTTGATTTAAGTTTGCCAGTGTTCTATTGGCGGGCGAAAATCAGTGTTTTTCTTTAAAATGTTAAAAAATGAACATTTTACATCTGAACCGCAATTTATGTGCGGAAT
Source organism: Candidatus Pacearchaeota archaeon (assembly GCA_014728565.1). Lineage (GTDB taxonomy): Archaea > Nanobdellota > Nanobdellia > Pacearchaeales > GW2011-AR1 > ARS1285. The sequence goes on along the minus strand of WJLK01000102.1, from coordinate 1,235 downwards.
TTGTAGTGAGGCTGTTATTAATCCAATCTGCCCGTTCTGCTTAAGAAATGAGGTAGATGCCTGGCTTACTCTTTACCCGAATATGAGAAAAGAATTAATGCCAAAGTTAGATAAATTCCTAGATAGAATAAAATGGCGTGCAGGAGAAGCAACAAGATGTATTAAATGTGGAAACAAAAGAGCAGCTATCTGTCCCTACTGCTTTACTGAACATGTCTTAAATGAATTAAAAAAACTAAGTGCTAACAGCATAATAATAAAGGAGTTTTTTCAGTTTTTTAATTTTGACCTTCATAAAACCGGCTATTCAAAAGAAGCAGAGAAAATGGAGGTGATGTAAAATGTCAAGTTGGTTAGATGATGAAACTGATGGACTTGAAATAGACCTTGATGATATAGAATCACTAGTAAGATGATTGGAAGATGTCCAAGTTGTGGAATTGAATTAAAAGAACCTCCTTTTAATAATAGGGAGACCAATGAAGTATTGATAACTATGATATACAGAGGGTTTATGGATAAAGGCATTTCTATTAAACCTGTTGATGAAATCGGATACTGTGAGATATGCAAAGCTAAAAAAGAAGATTTAGAGCAACAAAAAGCCCTGAAAAAACCTGCAGAAATAAACAGATAATTTTATATATTCTCAATTTCTTGGAGACTTATGACAGCAGAAGGAAATCTTAATTTATAGTATAATTCTGCCTTTTCTGAACATAAAATGGGATTTTTTTCATTTTTTAAACCTCGAAAAAAGAACATTGAAAAAACCTCAATTAATAATCTAGATGAAATTATAAATAAAAAAAAAGACTATACAAAACAGCAGGAACTAATAAGAACTATTAAGGAACTTGTTTCTGAATTTAGGGAAGATATCAAGGAAAAACTGGAGATTCTTGAAAAAATTGATTTAACTCAAAAAAAAGCTGACTCAAGAACAAAATTCATTATAAAAGAGAATCTTACTAATTATATGACCCATCTGCAAAAACTGATTAATAGCCTTGAAATAGATGCAAGTGATTTAACAGATTTAATAAAAAAAATAAATTCTGTTTTTTATGATTTTGAAAAAAAATCCCACCCAAATTTCCAAAAAGCAACTTTTCTGATTGGCAAGGAACTTGGAGATACAAAGAAATCCATAGATAATTTTTTTAAAAATTTAAATAAAAAAATAAGTGAAAACAAAGATTTCATTGACAGTTTAAAAATAATCTTCTTAATTG
>WJLK01000101.1 GCA_014728565.1 Candidatus Pacearchaeota archaeon | reverse complement strand
TTAGTAATCTGATAATATCTTTTTCACTGATTTCCTTTAAATCTTTAAATTTCAGATGCCTCATGAATTTTCCAGCACCTTTGAAATTATCCATATCTTTTTTTAAAAGAACGCTGCAGATACTTACGTTCTTGAGGAATAAGCTCACGCCAGTATGTATCTGAGAAAATTTCATCAGGTTCAGGATTTTCATGTTCATATCTAATTGCAGAAGATGATGAACTAAAAAATAGCTCAAAACCACTATTATAAGATTCTTGATGGGTTTGTATTTGCTCAATAGGTTCATAATCAGGCATATCATCCCACTCTGCAGGATCCTCACCCTGCTTAGGTACAGATTCATACATATACTTAAGATGAGCATGAGATACATTGTCACAAAATACATCAAATTCACAAGAAGGATATTCTGTTATCTGTTCATCAACTCTTACAAGAAAATAAGGATAACAGCATCTTCCTCTTGGATTACATTCAACAACCTCTCCACCAATCCATCTTTCGCCATCCCATACAATAACTCGTGATCCTTTTAAAAAACTCCGAGATGCATAGTGCTCAAGTCTTTGAGGCCATCCCCATCTCATAAAAATATATACAAAAAGAGATTATTAAGAATTGTTATAATTATTCGAAACTATCTGACATTCAATTCTCTGATTCATATTTTCTATTTTTAATAGAAGAAAACGCCGCCACAGGGAATCGAACCCTGGACCGGAAACCGGCAGGTTTAGCAAACCTGTGCTCTACCACTGAGCGATGGCGGCATATGAATATGATGTGATTTTCTACCTTATAAGACTTTCTATTTCAAACAACTCTCCATAATCCTATTTTTTCCAATTGCAAAAAAATTAAAATTATTTCTCAAATCTAAGGAATATCCTCTTGCTAATGATATGCTTAAAATCTCTTTTTTGTTTTCTCGAGCAAGTTTCATTGCAGGAACAAAATCAGCATCTCCTGAAAACACAATTAAAGTTTCAGCCTTATTTTTTATTGCATATTCAACTAAATCAACAGACAGCATTACATCTACTCCTTTTTCTTTCTTTTTAACATTACCAATTGCATCAAGTAAGTTCTCCTTCACAATAGGTTTACATTTTTCACATAAATCCATGGAATTAATCAAATCCTGTTGCTCTTTTAATAATTCTTTAGTTGAATGAACCTGAAGTTTTCTAATGAGAATTGTAAATTTAGGAGTTTTCCTTAAGTCATCTAAAAATCCTAGGTGAGAATAATATAATTCTTTTCCATCTCTTAATGTTGGCATAGAATTGTAGTATCTTACTTCTTGTAAATCACACTTAAAAATTCTGCAAATAAATACAGCAAGTTTTTTAAAATCTAGATTAGAAGGTTTAATTCTAATCTGTTTTAAGTTGTGATACAGATTATTTCCATCAATAAATATAACTGCTTTTTTCATGAAAAAAATAGAGAACCGTACTATAAAAATTTAAGTTAACTGAATGAAATAAAAAAGATAGCCCGGCATTGTCCGAAAACCATACCGGGGACTTAATAATCATAATAAGTAGTAGTAGTATAAAAATCTTTGTATCCTAAAATTTTCATAAATAAAATTCTACTAACTGTTACACTTTTGTAACCTATCTTAGCAAGAAGATCCACATTTTGTAGGCCTTACTAAAATTATCTCGATTTTATTTTTCTGATTATCCAACCAATTAGGACTCCTATCAAAAATATAATTATTATATTTATTCCAAAAAGAGTAATCCAATTTTCAGATAAAAATCTTAATTCCTCTGCAGAAGAAGAAACAAATAAATTAATTAAAAAAACACTTGGAAAAATAGAAGGTATAAGATATTTTAAACATAGAAAATCACCCGTACAATTTCTTCCAAGAATAAATGAAATAATAACTATAATAATATATAAACTCGACAATCAATCCGTATTTTAACCAATGCTTTTCATATTATATGATGCAAAACATATTTAAAAACCTATTTATTGGACATTTCTAACTTTCTTTTTCTATCTTATTTAAATATTTCTCCAAATCTTTATAGTCTTTTTTTCTGTCTAATAAGCAGACAAGTATTATGTTTGGTTCAAGTATAACATAAATTAATCTTGTTTCTTTATTTTCTACTGAAAATCTAATTCTAAAGACTTTTGAATATTTTTTAGAACGAATTCTTTTATATCTGTAAGGGTTTTCCTTTATAAGATTAATTTTATCATAAATTATTCTCTTTGTTTTTTCATTTAATTCAGAAACTTGCTCTTTGAAGAATTCTAATGCCTTTATTTCATAGTTCATTTTGTGAGCATATGTTTAATTTCTCCTTCTGAAACAAAAGCACTTTTATCCTGAGATTTTTCTATTAGAGAATCTATTAATTCTATTTCTTTATTGCTAAATGTTTCATCAAACTCATTGTTTTCAAAAACTTTCTCTCTAATACTCTCATTAGCTAATTCTTGTATATTTCTATATCCGTAAATCTTAGCATATCTTCTCGCAGCTTCTGCAAGATTTTTTGATAATTTCAAATTAATTTGTTCTGAATTTTCCATGATATTTATAGATATCTTTTGATATTTATATACTTTTCGATTAAAAAGTAGTAAGGTCTTCACTTTGAAGTCCTTATCAGCAATCTGGTGCAATACCTCTATGCGATCGTGGCTTATGAATATGATGTGATTTCTGATATTTATTTGTGCAACTTCCTCAAAGTCCATTTTTGGAAAACTTTTAGCAATCCTCAATTCACCAATATTTATATAATTATATTTTGTCGGTGTACTGACTATAAGGAATTGATCTTGGAATTTATTATGGAAATGCAGCTGTCGGAGCTCTAATTGGAATTGGTGTAGGTTTCATCCTTTTTGGGTTGATTAAGATTTTATGAAAAGATAGTTATTATATTTTTTAGCTGTCTAACTTTCTTCATCAATATATTTATAAATTCTCAAAAGCTAATTATGACAACAAAAGATGGTGTCTAATCAGGAGTTTCAGGAAGTTTTAAAAAAAGTTAATAATCAGGAGAGAAGAATACGCAAACTTGAAAAGTTTGTAAAAACCAGTGAAGAACCTCAGGAAATACAAAATAAAACTCCAAAGGAAAAAACAGTTGAAACTAAAAAAGTAAGAACACTTCCAAAACTGACTTTCACACAGGTTGTTACATTTTTAGGAATTATCGGAATTGTAATAGGAGTGATATCTTTCTTTTTATATGCTGTTGCTAGGCACTGGATTGGAGAGACAGCCCAGATTATGATTGGAATTTTAGCTGGATTTGTCTTGTTTGGTTTTGCATTTGCTCTTCATAAAAAAAGAGAGGGTTGGTCAAATATTGTATTTGGAGGATCGTTTTTTATAGAGTACATAGCTATTGGAGTAGGAGTGCTTGGCTATAAAATAATGCCTGATTATCTTGGAGCAATACTTGCAGTTTTATTTTTGATATCTTCAACATTTTTAAGTGTGAATTTAAAATCAAGAGCAATAGCTTATTTTACACTTATTGGAGGTTTTCTTGTCCCATTTATAACAGGCTTATATACTTATGATTTATTTATCATGGTTTTTTATACTATTCTAAGTCTAGGAGTTGTTGTATTATCTTTTCATGAAAATTGGCCTGATTTAAGATTTGCTTCATTTTTAGTTTTAGGACCTATTCTTCTTTTTTATATTGAAAAATTTTCAAAAGCAGAGATAAAAGCTATTCCTGCTATTTTCCTAATTGTTCTTTTTGTGATTTATCATATTGCAGCACTTATAAACTCTCTTAAAGATTCTAAAAAAAGTATGTCAGCTTTAGATTCAATAATCATAGCAGGATTTACAGTAATATTTTTAGTAATATTTTATGCAATGTTTGATTGGACAAAGGCAGTTTATGGTTTGTTTGTTATGATATTCTCTTTAATCTATCTAGTTGAGATATGGGTCTTTAAATCAAATAAAACTAAGTTATCTTCTTCAGTAGTTTATTCCCTATTAGGAACAGGAATTATTGCATTAAATCTTGGATTCTTTTTCCTTACTGAAATAATTGATATTGAATATCTCATGGTTGTATTTGCTGTAGAGTATTTTATATTTTCAATAATCTCTGAGAGGTCTGGAGAAAGGATACTGTATAGAGCCTTTTCAATACTGTCTTTAATTGCAATTGTGATAATGTATCTATTTATTCATTTTGGAAGAAATGAAATTCTTAAATCAACTATCCTACTAATAATATACTTCTGTATCTTGCTTTCACTTATATATTTATTTAGAAAAGAGATTAATTTCAGGCTAAATGCAGCAGCATTTATAATTGGTGGATTTTTGTTCATATATTCTTTTTCAAAATATCTTTTGCTGTTTAATATAGCTCAAGAAACTATCCAAATAATTCTTTCAATATTATGGTTAATCTATACTCTGGTATTATTTGTGCATGTTGAAACAAGAGAAGGGAAATGGTTAGTTGGAACACTTTTAGGAATAACCTTGCTGAAAATTGCATTAAAAGACCTGTTTTACCTTGAAGGTGTCTATAGAATTATTGGATTTATTATATTTGGAATTCTCCTTTTAATTGGAGGTTATTTATTGAATAAAAATGAAAAAAGAAAGTAAGTTTTTATTACTATTTGTGATATTTGCAATTTTGTTTATAAATCCTATTAGTTCAATGAATGTTTCTGAATATGAATATTTTTCTAAAATTAAAGTCAATTGTGAAGAGTATAAAGGATATGCTAGATTTGAACTTCCTAATGAATACAATTCCTTAAATTCTCCAAAATCCTATATGGATATAGAACATTATATTCATAAAACCTATAATCAGGATTATTATAAAAAAATTGATAACTGGTTTGTTAAGCAAATTGAGGGACATTCTGTAAGTGAAGTTGAAAAGATATTTGACAATAATTATGAAACCTATCTTGTTGATGAAAATAATGAGAATATTGAATTCACC
>WJLK01000100.1 GCA_014728565.1 Candidatus Pacearchaeota archaeon | reverse complement strand
CCTGCTATTAAAGCTGCAAGTCCTATAAGAAAGTAAAAAATATCAGTTCCTGGAATTAAAATTGAAGCCCCCGCTATAACAACAAGTGCTACAATAAGTGCAATTATATGCTGTTTTCTTATTTCAATATTCATTACCTTGATTCTTTTTTTCATTTTTAAATCTACAATGATGGTTGTTTCATCCTCAAAAATATAAGGAAACCAATATTTAGTAATATTATCCCAAGGATTATTAATACACTTACTGTTCCTGGAGTTAGGCCCAGCCAGTTAGAGAGAGTACCTGTACTTCCCATAATAACAAACATCATAAGCAGTATCATTGGAGCAGCGATTACAATACTAATATATATATCCATAAATGTTTCAGATGTTTTCGTGTACTTCTCTCTTTCTAGTTTATAGTCAAATAAAAGTGTTTCAGCATGTTTGTTTAAAAATTGATGAATGCTTGCACCTGATGTGACTGACGTGGCTAAACCATCTAGAAGTTCCTTTAATTTCATAGATGGGGATGATTTTGCAGTTTTCTTTAGAGCACTTACAAGGTCCTGTCCGTGAAAATTTATTAGATTCATTAATTTTCTAAACTCCTGATTTGTATATTTGTATTCAGGACTTCTTATTATGATTCTAAAAATATTGGTTGGCTCCACACCTGAACTCGCTATTGCAGACATATGTATTGCAACAAAAGGAAGTTCCTGGTTTATCTTATAACCTATATTCTTACTCTCACTTGAGGGATAGTAATACATAAGTATTCCAGTTCCAATAGGTATAGCAAGGATTATCCAGAAGAATTTAATAAATCTTAAAAACAAAGTTTGGTCTTCAGGTATAGGACCAAGAAAAGGAAATTCTAATCCTATGCTGAAGAACATCAATAAAATAAGGATTAGAAAACTAAATATAAACATAAGAGACATAGTAAAAAGAATCATAGAGATATATGTGCTTAATACAAAAGGGGAATTCATTTTTCTTAAATTAGAATTAAGGTCTTTAAAATATCCTGTTGAGATTAATCTCGTGGAGATTTTTCTAAATAAACGATTGGATATTTTTGCATAGGCATTTGGCTTTCCAAAACCTCTTACTGGTCTTTCAACACTATATTTCTTTTTTAGTTTTTTTATCGAGAGATGACTTTTGCTTAAATTTTCTAAGAAATGTTTTTTGTCTTTTTTACTTATTGCTAGAGAAACATCTTTTTCTTGTTCAGACTTGTATTTTACATTAACAATATCCTGTTTTTTAGTCTTAGGCTCCTGAGGCTCTGCGTGGAGTGCTTGATAAAATCCAATATTTTTTGTAAGTTGAGGAGTAGAATTATTGAGTATCTGTAACTGGCTGGTTAAAGATTTTATAGAATCTGATAGAAGTTTTTTTTCTTTTACATCAATAAGTGCATTTTTGTTTGTTTCAAGATTTTTTATTATGTCCAGGTGATTTGTGAAAATATAAATCTCTCTAATTATCTCCTTCATATGTGCAACATTTCTTCTTAGAGACTCAAAACTCATTTTACAATGTCGGATATTTTTCTTTGAATTTCTAGTATCTCTTTTTTTGCTTCGTTAAAACCTTTTGCGTCTTTTTTATTAAAAGCCTTTTCCAACTTTCCAAGTATTATATCAGAATTATCAACCAGTTGTGCTAGAACCTGTAACTCATTTAGATCTATCATTTTACCTCTTTTTAAAATTAATTTTCAAGTTTTCTAATTTTAGATACCTCTTCTAAGTCTGCTAGATATTCTTTTTTTTAATCTCTGCATATTGTCTCGATTATTATAATTTCCCATAACTTTTTGAGAGTAATTTTTATTAGACATATTTGTTTGAGGTTTAATTTGATTTTGCATCTGATGGTTCGGTTGCTCTTGAGGAGATTCCATTATACCAAAAGCACTTAGAACTGTGGAAGGGTCTTTGTGATACTCACTGATTATTTTTTGATTTTGTTCAAAGCTAAATATCTTTCTTTTTTTCATCTCAAATAAAAGTTTAGCTCTGATATCGAGCTCTCTATTTAACTCTTCTATTGTTTTTCCATATTTCCTTGCTATTTCCTCAAATACTTTACTATTTTTTTTAAAATAAAAAACATCCCCTCTTGCGTTCCAGATAAAGGGTGTATTTGTTAAAGCAACCCCTTTGCTATCAACATTAACTATCTCCACAATTTCTCTTAATTTTCTTGATTCTTTGTTTCCTAGTAAAGTGTGAGTCATAATTGCAACAGCATCAAGAGTATTAAGTAGACTAGGGGATAATTCTATTGGAGGAGTTTCTAATCTCTTTACTAGTGTATCTACAGAATCAGAGTGCATGGTACTAATAGAAGAGTGTCCTGATGCCATTCCCTGAAATAATACAAAAGCCTCTTTTCCTCTGACTTCACCAACAATAACATAATCAGGATTTTGTCTAAAAGAACTTTTTAATAAACTAAATAAATCAACAGCCCCTACTTTACCTTCTCCTAACGAGGTTCTCGCCACACTTGGAAGCCAGTTCTCCCTAGGCAGATTTAATTCTCTTGTATCTTCAATTGAGACAACTCTTGATTCAGGAGGTATAAAAAATGCAATAGCATTCAACAATGTTGTTTTGCCACTTGCTGTTCCTCCTGAAATAAGGATGCTTGACTTAAACTCAAGCAGGATCCAAAAATAAGCAAGCATTTCAGGACATAGTGTTTCCTTGTCAATTAGTTGTACAGGAGTCCATGGAATTTTTGTAAATTTTCTTATTGTAAAGGTAGGACCTCTACTGGTTACATCTTTTGTATATGTTGCATTGACTCTTGAACCATCTGTCAGACTTCCATCAAGAAGAGGATTTGCATATGAAATATACCTTCCACATCTTTGAGCTAGTTTTTCAACAAAACTAGATAATTCATCTATACTTTTGTATTTTATGTTTGTTTTCATATTCCTGTATACTCTATGTACAATATATATAGGTGTTTCAACTCCATTGCATTCTATATCTTCAATAAAATAATCTTTTATAAGAGGTTCTATCTTATTT
>WJLK01000099.1 GCA_014728565.1 Candidatus Pacearchaeota archaeon | reverse complement strand
TGTTAATTAGAGAGTTACTTTAAGAAACTGCAGGTGTCTTTGAACATGATATCAAAAACACAAATAAGAAAAAGAACTTTAAAGAAAAGAAATCCTGAGATAGTTGAAACAATAAAACTGGCTAAAGAAAACAAATTACTAGAATTAGCTAAAAAACTTTCATCTCCTAAAAGCAACTATAAGAATATTAACCTAGATGAATTAAATAAAACAGAGGGTAATAAAATTTTAGTTATTGGAAAGGTGCTTGGTCAAGGAGATATTGAAAGAAAGATTACAGTAGCTGCTCTGAGTTTTTCAAAACAGGCTCAGGAAAAATTAAAAAATTCTAAATGTGAAATTAAAACAATAAAACAGGAAATCAAAGACAGCAAGTTAAAAGGAGTTAAAATAATACAATGAGAAAGATAATAGATGCTGAAGGGGCTGTTATAGGAAGGTTATCTAGTTATGCTGCAAAAAATGCTCTGAGAGGAAATGAAATTATAATTGTTAATAGTGAAAAGGCGGTGATAACTGGAAATAAAAAAAATATAATTGAGAGATATAAAAACTTAATAAAAAAAGGAGGACATTCATTAAAAGGACCAAAAATTTCAAAAATTCCTTTTAAATTATTAAAAAGAATTATAAGAGGGATGCTTCCTGATTTTAGAAAAGGCATTGGAAAAGAAGCTTTTAAAAAAATTAGATGTTATAATGGTGTTCCTAAAGAATTTGAAAATACAGAGAAGATTAAAATTGAAAGTAGAAATCCAGTTAAATTTATAACCTTGGGAGAATTGTCTGAAAGACTATGATAAAAAGAAAATTTGTTGTGAGTGGAAAAAGAAAAAGAGCAATAGCAAAAGCTACAATTGAAGAAGGAGAGGGCAGGGTTTTAATAAACCATACACCCTATCAAAATCTTGATTTTTTGAATAAATTATCCATAGAAGAGCCTATTGAGATAACCAAGAATGTTCTTGATAATTTTAAATTTGACATAGATGTAAATGTTAGAGGAGGTGGTTCTCAGAGTCAGATAGAAGCTTCGAGATTAGCAATTGCAAGAGCACTAGTAGGTTATACTAAAAATGAGAGTTTAAAAAAAGCTTTTTCCAGATATGATAAAAGTCTCCTAGTTGCAGATACAAGAAGAAAAGAAGCTTATAAACCAGGAGATTCAAAAGCAAGAAGAAAAAGACAAAAATCTTTCCGTTAGAAAGATTTATAATTATGATTTTGTTTATTTAAAAATAAAAAGAGGACGATGGTAGTTGAATATATTGCTGGATTTTTTACTGGTATAATGAATTCTATTCCTGAAGAGCATCGTTTATTAGCAAGTCTTTTTATCTATACTTTTTTTATTGCAATTTACTCATTTTTTATCTGGAAATTTTACAAGTTTTTGGCTAGAAGAGAGATAATTCAGTTAAATTTAAGCCAGTATAATAATTCAACACATCCCTTTGTTGAAAAACTTCTTGCAATAGTGCTTTACATTCTTGAATACTTAGTAATCCTTCCTTTCCTAGTTTTATTCTGGTTTGCAATACTATCTATATTCCTTTTACTTTTATCAGAATCACCGAGTGTTCAGACAATACTGTTAGTTTCAGCTGCTATTATTGCATCAACAAGAATCTCAGCTTATATAAGTGAGGATTTATCAAAAGACTTAGCTAAAATACTTCCTTTCACAATTCTTGCAACTTTTTTATTAAATCCTAATTTCTTTAATGTATTTACATGGATAAACAGATTTTCTGAAATTTCTTCTTTATTTAATCACGTATTGATGTTTATATTTTTCATTTTTATAATTGAGTTTGTTCTAAGACTTTTTTATTGTGTTGTCCAGTTTTTTTATTCAGAAGATGAGGTTGCAGAAGCTACTGAGACAGAGAATAGTGCAAAGGATTCAGAGAGTGAAGAAAAAAGCTAAAATAGTATAAAAAAACTTATAAATTCTGATTATTAGGAAGTTTCATGCCAATTTATGAATATCAATGTACTAATGATGGTTGTGAAAAACATGGAATAGCTCTAGAATATCTAGTTCAAAAAACAGATGGAGTTCCAGATAGATGTGATTACTGCCATCAAACAGGAACTCTAGAGAGAGTTCAAATTCCTCCAAGAGTTTCCATTAGAACTTTAAGAAAATCAGATGTAGGACAAGTAGGAGGGTTAGAGTCAAAAAAAATAGGAAAATTTCTAATGGAATTACCTTTCGGAGGTATTGCTTTAGGAGAGATTATAACAATCAGAAAAAAATCCTAAAACTCAAAATCCAAAACTCGAATATCAGGAGACAATAAGTAAAGTTTATCATTTTCTGAACGAAGACCTCTGTAAACTCTCTGAAGAAGTTCTCTTTCTGCTTTATCCATATAAAAATCCATGAATCCTTCAGGATTTGTTTCTTTAAGAATTTTCCAGAAAATAGATGATATATTAGGATATGGGAATCTGGTAAGAATTATGCTATTGCAGGTATTACCTGGAAAATCCATTCCTCTTGAGCACTTAGTTGTAAAAAGAATCTCTGTTTTTTTATTTTTAAAATCCTCTACTCTTCTGCCAAAAGGGTCGTCATTCTGCTCTTTAATTAATTCAAACTGGGTAGGAAGATTTAGATTAAACTTATTTTTTTCCTGTTCAGTAGGAAGATCAGAAAAACTTGTTACATGAATTAGAACTGGTTTTTTTGCAGACTCAATTGTTTTTTCAAGAGACCTTAAATAAACTTCTCTTGTAACTATTTTATTTTTAAAATTCATATACTTGCAGTCAATTTCATGCCCGTATTTGCATTTCACAAGTTCTCCTGGATACTGAGTTTCTGCATTTATTATTTTAAACTCCTTTAAACCAAATATTTTTTTTAAAACATTTTTAGAATGAACTGTTCCAGACATCATCACCAGAACTTTATTTTTATCAACTGATTCCTGAAATCTTTTTTCAAGATTAGTTGTAACTAAATTTAAAATCAAATCATTATCTTTTTTACTTATTGAGAAGAAAGTTTCATCTAGAAAATACTCAAAAATTCTTGCTACCTTCTCAAGATGGTAGAGATAGGAATATTCATCGCTTTCAATCTCATCTAATAAATCCTTATTAACCAGAATCTTCATTAATAAATCTTCTACAGGTGTTTCTTTTATATTTAATATTTTATCAGATATTGTGTATTTTCTGATTTTATTTGTTATTGTCTTTAATTCATCTATTAATTTTTTTACTTTTGGTTGAATAAAAATAGTATTTAAAGCAAATAAGAGCCTATCTAGATTTATGTGTTCTATATTAGCAAAACTATCTAAAAATTCGTCACACTCATCAATAATTTCTAGTTCTGTTTCTGGTTTGCGATTCATTAAAACTTCTAGTTTATATTTAAGGCTATTGAATATAATAGCATCTGCTTCTGCATAAGCAAAATACTGTTCATAGTAAGGACATCCTTTTTCTCTCTGATGAAAAATAAAATTCCTGTTATTCATGGCTTTATATTTTATTTTATTAGAATCTAGTCTAAGGTTTATTTCTTCAGGAAAAATAGGAGACCAGTAAGGACATGTAGGGGCAATAGACATTCTTTTAACATCTTTGATAGATTGGAAGTCTGTTATACTAACATTGGGATTTTTTTTAATATAATCCTTTATAATCTCAAGGTTTTTCTCTTTAAGTTCTATTTTACAGGGAAGGTGTATATTATCACAGGTTTTATTTATATCTTTTTTTGGTTTTTTATAAACATCAAATAATTTTGCATTTGTCTCTTTTTTAGTGGTTTTTTCAGAGAAGTTTCCTTCTTCAATAAATCTGCATTTAAAATTCTGTCTTCCAGCTATAGAAAATATTTTTAATTTTTTATTATTACTAAGAATATACTTTTTATTAGTGTAATCATTAATATATTGCTCCTGTAATGATTTTATGGGAACAACTATGCTTGTTTTTCCGAATTTTTTGCATAGATTCAGGGCAATTGCAGATTTTCCAGTTCCACACATCCCTCTGATAAAAATAATTCTGTATCCTTTTTCAATTGCATCAGAAACCTCTCTAACAATGTCCTCCTGAGATTTGTTATTTGAAAAAACAAGGGGATTCAAAAACTTATTATTTTCATACAGACTCCACATTTTAGAAAATTAATCTTCATTGTAATAATTGTTTTTTTCATATTCAGGACTTTCTCTGTAACAAACTTCTCTTTTAGCCTGATTACAATATCCTTTGAACTCGCACCAGTTACATAAGCAACTGGGATTTGGTGGAAATTCTGTAGAGTTTTCAATTTTATTTATTACCCCCATAATTTCTTTTTTCAATTCAACTAATTGTTCAGGGGTTCTTTTAGAAACCATCTCCTTATTGAGATCTAAAAAATGCCATACAAGGTTTACATCAGTTACATTGTCAAATAAATTTCTTACCCCTATTGAATAAAGTGCAAGTTGCCTGTCACTGTCTAATTCTTCCTGACTTTTAAAAGACCCTGTTTTATAATCATGTATTTCAAAAACATTAGTCTCTTTATGGTGAACAAGTCTATCAATAAAACCAATTAATTTGTATTTTCCTTCTTTATCAAGGTCTATTTTTATTTTTTGCTCTGTTGCTATAGTATTATCTTTAAAAGGTGAGTGTTTAAGGAAATAATCAACCAAAAATCTAATTCCTTTGTTAAAATAATGCTCTTCACTAAATTCATCTCTTACAATTTTTATTTCTTCATTAAAATCCTCTCTCCATTTTTTAGCATAGAATTCAACTATATCATCAAGTTCTATCTTCCTTGTATACGCATTAATATATACCCACTCGAGAGTTTCATGAACTTTTTTTCCTAAAAAAGCTTCTATTGTCTGTTTTATTTCAGGTTCTAGCTTGTCTATGTATCTAAATTTATACTTCAAAGGACATTTTTCAAATGTCTCTAGTTTTGAATATGAGTAAATGTTCATTTTTCACCTTTCTTGGCATAGGTTATTGAAAAAAAGAGTCTATTAAAAACATTTCTATGTTTTCATTACAGATAATCATAAAAAAAAGATTTAAAAACATAAGATTATTAGTAAAATTATAAAAGAGGTATAATGGAAAATAAACTAGATTGGACAGTAAAGGGAATTGGTTTTGCTTTTGTAATTCTTGGTATAGTATGGAGTCTGTCAATAAGATTTTTTTGCAGGAGTTTATGTGAAGCTGGTTCACAGACACAATTAATGATGTGTAATTACCTTTCCTTATTTGTCGGAGTTATCATTATTTTAAGTGGAGTGAGTCTAATAAAATATCTATAATATGGTGATTAAAACAGCAGGAATTAGTTTTATAGTCCTTGGACTTATTATGAGTATTTTAGATAGAATTATCTGCAGACAGTTATGTGAAACATGTAGTTCTCAGCAACTCTCTCCCTGTTATTTTTTGTTCTTATTTGTAGGTATTATTTTTATTGTAAATGGTGCTAGTCTGATAATAACAAACTTAGAAGGCAAAAAAATAGATAATTTTTACAAGTAAATTTTTGATTTATAAAGATATCTAACCACTGAAGAATTACATGTAACTACTTTTTAGATTTTTGATTTATAAATAAAATTATATAAAAAAATATTCTTTTTTTTGTAATTTAATATTTAAATAAAAATTACTTTTTTTAATCAAGGAGGTTAAAAAGAGGTTTTCCTCTTATGGAAAAATGATAATTGAAATGACATTTGCAATGGTAGGAGGAATCAATTTGGGATTGGAAAAAAAGTGGGGTTTTATAGAAATTTTGTTGAAAAAATATCCCCATGCCACATGGAAAAAAATAGTCAATAGAAAAAAAGGTGTGGGAAAGTATGTTGTAGAGATTTAGTGAACTAAAATTCATTAGTAAAAACCAATTCTGTCCCTAATCCATTTTCCAGTATCTAAAACTGCCTGGTAAAGTCTTGAAAATGGATTATAAGAAGTTCTTCTTAAATCTGCTCTTTCTTCTGCTTCTAACTCTGCAATTCTTTTTTCAGCATATTCAGGAGTTATCTGGTGTCTTCTAACACCCCATCTTAAATTTTCTATTATAGTACTCCTTGTTATGGGAGGATCTGAAGGATATGGTCTATCAACAATCTCATCTAAATCATTTCCTGAACTCATTATTTAATAAATTAAAAGAAATATATAAAAGTTAGTATTCCTCGCATTTCAGCTGATAGTAACTTTTTTCATGGTCACAGGAAGGGCATTTTTCAGGAGGTTCTTTTCCATAAAAAGCATAACCACACTCTCTGCATATCCACCAGACTTCTTCTGATTTTTTAAAAAAAGTTCCTTTTTCTAACTGCTCAAGTAGTTTCTTGTATCTCTCTTCGTGATGTTTTTCAGCAACTGCAATTGCACGAAGCCTGGCTGCTATTTTTGGAAAGCCTTCTTTTTCAGCTATTTCAGCAAATTCAGGATACATAGTTGTATATTCATAATTTTCTCCTGCAACTGCTGCTTTTAAGTTCTCAATAGTATCTCCATATCTAACTGGAGAGACAGCATCTACCTCTATTTCTTCAGAATTCTGTTTTAACTCCTGAATATGCTCAAAAAGTCTTTTTGCATGTTCTTTTTCCTGGTCAGCTGTTACTAGGAATATTTCAGCTATTTGCTCATATCCCTCTTTTTTAGCTATTTTAGCATAATAAGTATATCTGTTTCTAGCCTGACTCTCTCCAATAAATGCCTTGCATAAATTTTTCAAAGTTTCTTTCATTTTTATTATTACAGATTTATTCTTTTTTCCATAATCCATGAAGATTGCAGTACTCTCTTGCCATGATGTTTTCTGCCTGAATACAAAATTCAGCTTCTGGTTTATCTCCTGGTTTTAAGAATTTTTTATAAGACTTTCCATTAACAATAATCTCAATAAATTCTATATAGTGAGATTCTTCCATAGGATGTTCCACATCTCCAATCTTAACCCTTACACCTTCGGGTGTTTTTTCAATAACAGGAACATGTTTTTCCTGAGCAGCATCAACTGTGTTCTCCTCAAGAAGTTTCATTGCCTGGCCACAACAAACAAGCTGGCCACCACCAACATGAACAACTTCCACAATATTGCCACAAACCTCACATTTATACACCTGATTTAAAGATTTAACTGCCATACTAATAAGATAAATAAAGAGTTTAAAAATATTTTTATGAGCTGTGATTATTTTGAAGTTTTATAAAAGATTATAAGTTATCCAGAGGATTTTTAATTGATTTAAGTTGTTCAGAACTTATATGAGTATAAATCTGAGTCGTTGCAATACTTGAGTGCCCAAGTAGGCTTTGTATTTTTCTTAAATCAGTTCCTGTATCTAAAAGATGAGTTGCAAAGGAATGCCTAAGAGTATGCGGACTTACTGATTTCTCTATTTCAGCTAACTGAGTTGTTTTTTGAACGATTTTCTGTATATTTCTAGTTGTTAATGGTTTGGTTTTTGAAAACAAATACTTCCAGTTATTTTTTTCAGAAAATTTTTTCAATTTTTTTGAAAGTTTTTGAGAGAGTATAAACATTCTGTCTTTTTTTCCCTTGCCTTTTCTCACCCATCCTATATTGTCGCTAAAATCCATGTCATTTTTTTTAAGATTAACAATTTCACTAACTCTTAATCCAGACGAGTATAACAACTGCAGAAGAAGCCTACTTTTTTTTGTCTGAGCTGCATCAAATAATTTTGATATCTCTCGTTTAGTTAAAACCACTGGAATTTTCTTATCATTTTTAGGTCTTTTTACACCTGCTGTTGGGTCTTTTTCTAGAATATTTGAGTATGCAAATTTAATAGCTGCTAAAAACAGAATTGTTGAGGATGTTGATTTATCAGATAAATTTTCAGCAAGAAAATACTTAACATCCTCACTTGTTATTTGATCTGGATTTTTTCTGGAGTGTTCAAGAAGTTTTTTATTACTTTCCAGATAGTTTCTTAGAGTATAATCAGAAAGTTTTGAAATCTTAATTTCTGTTTCTAGTTTTCTTAGGAATTCCTGAGTTTTCATTTTAATTCAAAGTCTTTGATTGATTTAAAAGAATCATTCTTATTTAAAGTCAGTAAAGAAATTTTGTTTATTTTCACTTTTATTTCTATATTTTGTTTTTTTAATTCATTCATTATAGAATTTATCTGTTTCTGATTTTTGAATACTCCAAGAGTTATATGAGGAATATATCTAAGAAGTTTGGGATTCTTAAAGCCAGATAAAAATCCTGAATTCAGTTCTCTGTATATTTTCATAATCTTATCTTTATTCTTATCTATCAGCAAATAAAGATAGTATTCTTTTGCTGATTTTTTTAATCCTTTTAAGATTATTTCAAATCTTCCTATCTCTTTAATTGCTTTTCTAATGTGATGAAAGAGAAGTTTCTGGTCTTCAACAAAAAAAGGATAAACAAGAGTTATATGAGGTTTGAATTTTTTATAATCCTGAGAATATTTTTTTAAAATATTTTTTACCTGTTTGTTATTAATAAAAATTACAATAGCTTGTTTCATTCTCTCTCCTCATTAATTTTAAAATAGATTATTGCAGAAGGTATTAAAAAAACACCTGAGATTAGTATAGCTATGTTTGCTCCAAAATTATCTAAAACAAGTCCTGCAAGAGGTAGAGAGAATATTCCTATTAAGGATAATAACATGGATTCAACTGAACCAATTGTAGCTCTTAATTTGGCAGGTATAAATTTGTGAAAATAAACTCTCTGACCAGGGCTAATCATGCTATTAATAAAAAATGATAAAAAAATTAATCCAAGTGCTAGATATAACCCTTTTATGAAAGAGAGGATTATTAAAAAAATTGCAGAAATAAATATTGTTAAAAAAATATAAAATCTCTCTTTATTCTTTTTTAAAATACTGCTTCCAACAAGAGGTCCAAGAAATCCTAAAAAAGATAATCCTGACCAGAGATATCCGAAATAAGAATCCTTTAATCCAAGATTTTTTAAAAAATCAGTAAGAGTTAGCATTGAAAAAAATGAAACTGATATAACAAGAAACATGCTCGCAAAAAAGATATAAAATAAAACATGATGTTTATAACAGTAATTAATAGAAATTTTTGTTTGATTTTTTAAATTGATTATAGAAGATTTTATCTTAATTTTTCTTTTTTTATGAATCTCCTCTCCAAATAAAAGAATAATAGAACTTAAAAAAAGTGCACCTGCAGAAACCATCCAGATTATTCTTAATCCAAATTTATCAACTAAAAATGCTCCGATAATTCCTGAGAAAATCAGTGCAAAACTCATGATGCTGTATTTTTTTCCAAAATAATATTTAAGAAGATTTTTATTTTTCCTGTTTATTAAATCTGTTATCCAAGCTTCTTCTGCTCCAGAAACAAGAGTAGAAGCAATTCCTAAAAAACCCATTATTAAAATAAGAGAGTAATAATTTGTAAAAAAGAATAAAAGTAGGAAACCTGCTGCCTGTAAAACAACTCCTAAAATAACTGAGAATTTCCTTCCATATAAATCTGCAATTGCACCAGTAGGGATTTCAAAAATCAGTGAGAAAAAAGGAATTGCTGCTAGAAGCAGGCTGAGCTGGAAAAAACTAAAATTCAGTTCT
>WJLK01000098.1 GCA_014728565.1 Candidatus Pacearchaeota archaeon | reverse complement strand
GCCATTTTTTATATTATCAATAAATTCTTCATCCTCTGCTCCCATTCTTTCTAATAATTTCTCTACTTTTTCAGCATTTCTTAATCTTCTCTGTTCATGAATCTGTTTTGTAAGTTCTTTTAACTGCTCTCTGTTAATATTTTTAAACTCATCTATTAAATCCTGCTTATCCTCTGCTGTTAATAGGGGTCTGGCAAGTTCTCTAAATTTTTTAACAATATCTCTTGCATCTTTTTTTATTCTTACAAAAGCATCAACTGATTCCTGGTCTGCTTTTGCAGAAACTTCCTGTAATTCCTCAATTAATAATTCCATCTCTTCTATAAGTGAGTTAAATTCATTAACATTCTCTCCTTTTTGTTCAAGAACATTAACAACTGCCTGCATATAAAGAACCATTCTTCTTATAGCCCTCTCTAACTGCAGTAATCTCATCTTAGCACCATGAGAGGTTTCCATTTCCTCAACCTCTTCCTCTGTCTTCTCATCAATCTCCTCCTCTATCTCCTGCTCAACCTCTTCCTCAACCTCTGTATCTGTATTATTAATATCAGTATCATTAGAATCCTGAGCAGTTATAAACGGAATTATTAAAATTAACAATATAAACAAAACAATCATCACCTTTTTCATAGTAAATATTATGAGAAAAAGTTTTTAAATATTTCCCTAAAAATTAAAAGCCCCATCATCTTTTTTACAGGATATGAAAATAAAACATATTCCCTTAATTTTGGTTATTCTTTTGTTTTTGATTGGAATTATTATTTATCTGTATCTTCCTGAAAAAATTGCAAGTCACTGGAATGCTCAGAGAGAAGTTGATGCCTATACCAGCAAGTTCTGAGGATTATCTCTTTTTCATCTTATCTGTCTTGGAGTTTATATTTTTTTTATTTATCTTAAAAACAAGATGATTTTTTATTGAGTAAAATTACTACATGAATACTTCTAGTTTTTTAGTGGGAGATTATTTTCTTAAGTTGTATAGAATATCTAATTTATCTTAGGTGTCTAAATGCCCCTGCAGAGGTGAGACCATTTTTGTTCCTATTTTAGGGAATAAGAAATCATATTTTTGGTGACCACGCTCCTATGGTTTTTTCTTTTTTGTGGTCACCTCTTTGAGTGTCTTTTTGTATTGTTTTATTAAAAATTTTAAGGTAGATCTTATATCATCTTCTTTTGAATATTTTTGAAGAGTTTGATAGTATTTTGCTCTGTCTTCAAGCATGATATTTATTGGAGGATAATTATTTTTTAATAGTATAAAGTTTAATAATAATCTTCCAACCCTTCCATTTCCATCCTGAAAAGGATGGATATGCTCAAATTGATTGTGCATAATAGCAGCTAAAGTTAAAGGTTTAAATTTATCTTTATTTTCTTTATACCATTCAATAAAGTCTTTTAAATAATCTTTTAATTCTTCTTTTGGAACACCTGCATGAATGACTTGACCTATAGAATTTCTAATTACAACATTTACATGTCTAAACTTTCCTGCAAAAGGTTTTGAACCTTCAAAACATAACCTATGTAATTTGAGCAATAGATTTAATGATAAATCATCCTTTGTGCTTCGTATATAATCTACTGCATTAGCAACCCCTTTTGTTTCAATCTCTTCTTCATTGTCAGCTGTTTTTTTATGCAAAATCTCTGGAACTTCTTCTTCTGTAACTGTAGAGCCCTCAATAGCATTAGTGTTATATACAAAATCTTCTGTAAAGAGTTTCCATTCATCTTTACTTAGATTGACGACTTTAATTTTTTCATTAAACTTATTTAGAGATTCAATCTGATTCTTTGTTAATGTAAATAAAAATACCTTAGTATTAATTTCCTCTAATAATTCCTTTATCTTTTCTTCTGCTTTTTTCTTAGCTTTTTCTAATTCTTCTTTTGATAAATTACTCCCTAAATATTTCCTTATTTTCTCAACCTTATCTTTCTCACGATAAGAATGGATTAGATAATATTTAATATTCTTCCCAGACTTTCTTTTTTCAATATACATAATATATTAAAGGTGCCCACATTTATAAAATTTTCTATTTTTGTGGTCACCTTTAATTAGATAATTAAAATAGTTATAGTTTCTTCAGGTTTTTTATTCAGACTTAGTTTATAAATACAAAAAACCTTTATGATTATAATAAAATGTTTACAAAAAAATTCAGAAATGGTTTAGTTACAGGTCTTTTTCTCCAGTTAGCAGTGGGTCCTGTATTCTTTTTTATCATTAGTTTGGCTTACAAAGAAGCATTTATGATGGGCTCATAGCAGTTACAATGGTAGATTATTTCTATATTGCCTTAGCAATTCTCGGAATCGGAAGATTGCTAAGAAATCTTAATGTTTAATACTCCTCTAGAATCACTCATTCTCTTTCAGCCCTTTTCTATCTCTTATTCTTCTTACAACATCAGCCTGTAATCCCGGAGGAACTCTCTCAAAACTCTGGTCAACCATGCTAAAAGTTCCTCTTCCCTCTGTTGCACTTCTTATATCACTGGCAAGTCCAAGCATCTCTGCAACAGGCAACTTAACCTTTATTGTAACGTAACCTGCTGTCTGGTCTATATTAATTATCTGTCCTCTCTTACCCTGGAGTAATTTAGTTAAATCACCCATATGATTCAGAGGACCTTCAACTAAAAGAGTCTGTAAAGGCTCTAGTAAAACAGGATTTGCAGATTCAATAGACATTCTCATAGAATCTCTTACTGCAGGATACACCTGAGCAGGACCACGATGAATAGCATCTTCATGAAGTTTTATATCAACAAGCTTGATTTTCATTTTTGCACAAGGCTCTCTTGCTAAAACACCTGCATCAATAACCTGTTCAATACCATCCATTATCATCTCAATAACCTCTCCAATATGAACCTCACCTCGTGTCTTATCTAAAAATACACAGTCTTTGTAAATATTCTTGTAATCATGAGCATCTTCATTTAGTATTCCCAGTTCAACTAATTTTTTAAACAGCATTTCATCCTTCTTTTTTATTCTTCCCTCTCTTATCTCTCCTTTTTTAATAGAATCATAAACTGCATCTTCAAGAGGTTCAACCTCTATCCAGAAAAGATTATGTTTATTAGGTGATTTTCCCTCTCCTGTTTTTCCAGGCTTGTTGACTGTTTCCCTGTAGACAACAATTGGTTCAGAAGTCTTAACATCAACTCCTTTTTCTGTTTTAATTCTATTTTCAATAATTTCCAGATGAAGCTCTCCCATTCCAGACATTAGATTCTCACCAGTCTCCTCATTAATCTCTATTTTTAGAGTAGGATCCTCTTTTCCAACTTTTTTAAGAACTTCTATTAGTTTAGGAAGGTCCTGAGGTTTAGGAACAGATATTGATTTTGTAATAACAGGATCAAAAATATGCTTGATGGTTTCAAAAGGTTCCTGAGGACTGAGAGTTATTGTTTCACCTGGTTCTGATACAATTCCAGTTATAGCAAGAACATTTCCAGCAGGAACCTCATCAAGTTGCTCAGGTTTAACTCCATTATAGACCAATACCTGTTGTATTCTAGATTTTTTCTTATCTTTGTTAAGATAAACTTCCATTCCAGGTTTTAATGTTCCTGAGAATAATCTTCCAGCAGATATCTCCTTTCCACTTCTAGGATCAATAATTGTATTTGTAATAACAAATCCAGGCTCTGCATTTTCATCACAGTTTGCTAATCCCTTTCCAAATTCACTCTCTGCATCACCTGGCCATATTTTTGGAATTCTGTATTTTTGAGAATCTACTGGACTTGGAAGATGCTTTACAACACTGTCTAATAAAACCTCATGAAGAGGTGCATTTTCCCAGACCCATTTTTTTCTTTCTTCTTCTTCCTTATCATATAAATCAATAATATCTTTGAAACTTATTCCTTTTTTCTGCATAAAATGGACAGATAGTGCCCAGTTTTCCTTTGCACTTCCAAAAATAACACTGCCATCTGCAACATTGACTTTCCATTTTTGCCGATATTCAGGTTCTGCAATCTGTTCAACTAATAAATTAAAACTCTCTATTATTTTTGTAAATCTCTCCTGCATCTCTTCAGGTCCAAGTTTAAGTTCTTTTATAAGTCTGTCAACTTTGTTTATGAATAAGATAGGTTTTACTCTTTCTCTTAATGCCTGTTTCATAACTGTCTCTGTTTGTGGCATTATTCCTTCTACTGCACATACAAGAACTATGGTTCCGTCAATAGCTCTCATTGCCCTTGTAACATTTCCAGAAAAATCTACATGTCCAGGAGTATCAATTAAATTAACAAGATACTCTTCACCTGCAAGCATGTGAGCCATAGAAACATTTGCAGCATCTACTGTCAGCAATCTCTCCTGTTCATCAGCATGCTGCCAGGTCATCATTCCACCATCAAGACTTCCTGCTAGTTTTTCTGACATCATTCCAGCTGCAGCTAATAAATTATCTGTCAGGGCTGTTTTTCCATGATGAATATGTGCAGATGTAGCAATATTCCTTATGTTTTTTCGATTTTTAATTAATCTTTTTATTTTTTCAAAAGGTGTTTCTTTTTTTGCCATTTTAAATTAATCTTTAGAAGAGAAATAAATTCTCTGTTTGTTGTGCAATAATAATCCATACAAAAATTGGTTTTTAAACTTTTTTATCAAAGTTTACCTCTTTCAATAATCTCTACAGACTCAATCCTATCTGCAAGACTATCTGGAACTACATTACCTGAAAAAGCAGTTCTATAGAATTTTTCTCTTGTTTTTCCAAGAATATCACAAGGTTTTGTCCATAATCTGGGCTGATAGCTTCCAGGACAGAGGCTTTCTAGTTCATTAACTAGAGCATCTACATTTCCATCTAGCTCAGTTCCCTCTCTTATTCTTGCAACATAATATACCTGCGAGTTTTCATCAAACATCATTTTTATTTTGAAATTTCAATAGAAATTTTGATGTAATAAACCAATAATCAATTTTGTTTTTAAACTTTTCTGTTAACAAAATTACCTGGCAGAATCAGCCTGCTTTTCTGATTCCTTT
>WJLK01000097.1 GCA_014728565.1 Candidatus Pacearchaeota archaeon | reverse complement strand
TTATTCTACTTTATAGACCTTATAGCCCTTTCTAACCTTGTCACTGACCTTGACTCCTATCTCATCTCCTGCTTTTGCTTCCTCTACCTTGTCGTGCTGTATCTGCATGCTCTCTATTTTCTGTTCAAAATCTGTCTCTCCTCCTACAAACCTTACAGTATCTCCTACTTTCAAATCTCCCTCTAGCTTCACTGCTGCAACACTAACATGGTCAAAAAAGTTAGAAACAACTCCTATTTGTTGACCTTCTTGTTCTTCTGCCATTTTATTATTTATTAAAGATTCATGGATATATAAATTTTTTTGAAAATAGTTACCTTGAAACTATGATATCTAAAATAACAAAATTTATAAAACAATTATACTACAAGAATTTTATGATAACATTCCCGATAAACATGGGAGGTGTTAACGAAGTCTCAGACTTACGTTATTTAGATAGTGTATTAGACTGTCTAGAAAAGGATTATAGTAGTCAGGAACCTTCTATTAGAAGCTTTTTTCCAGATACTCCTAGCAGTGGAGTTTTTGTAGGAGTTTTTGCAAACACCCATGGTTTTTCTGGAACTATTGATATAGACTTGTTTTCACTAAGATCATGCGAATATGGAATTCCTTTTTTAGTAAGAGGTGACTGCACTACTCCAAGAAGATTCGCAGAAGCTTATCAGAGGGGAAGATTGAGAGAAAATTACCGTCAAATAGAAGAGGTAGGTCTTTTAATTCCTGATTTAGAAGGTGAAGGTATTACACTTGAAGAGTGGATTACTGGAATTTGCAGAGAATATAATTTTAGAGATCTGATTGTTGGTAAAAGAGATGAATGGGCATCTGTTCATTTTCTTGAAGAAGAACTTTCTAGATTAGAAAGAATGATGAAAACTGAAGGATTCATGCTCTTAAACCAAGATAATTAATTCTATTTTATTTTTGAAAAACATCCCCTATCGATCCTCAACAATCAAAGATTCTTGGGAACTTAAAAAATTCTATTTTAAAATTATTCAGACCTAGCCTTATAAGTTAGAGTATATCCCCTCAGTGCTCGCACTTCCCCTTTGCTATTTCACATCAATATTCCCAAGGTAAAAATACTCATCGAACCTTCTAGATTCAAATCCTAAAATCTTATAGCCCCGCCAGGATTCGAACCTGGGTCCTCCGGACCAGAACCGAAGATACTTGACCACTGTACTACGGGGCTAAACACAGATTTTGCAAGAATTATTAATTTATAAAATTACCCATAATGCTATAAGAAAGATAATTGTAAATCTAATCCATCTTGCATATTCATAGTAAAAGTCAATTCCTTTTTTTACGAACTTCATAAAAAGATAACAAACTAGCCATATAAATCTTTTTCCAATATTAAGTATTTCACAAAATAGAGGATTTTAAAATTTTCAAAACCCTTGAAGAGGGATTAAGATTTAGTTTAAATCCCTAATTTCCTATGTTTAAAAGTTTCTCTCTTTGTATATTCCAGTCTAATTCCTTGAAAGAAAAAATGATTGGTATATTTAGTTACCTCATCAGATGCATGATATTTTTTCCATTTGGGGTCTTTTATTGTAAGTATTCCTTTAGCCCTGCAATATTCCCTTGTTATTAAATGCTTAAAATCATCTAAGAATCTATTTATTATTTTTTTCGATTCAGAGGGGTTTAGTAAAAAAATAAAAATTATATCTTTTTCATGGTTAAATCCTGATTCCTGCATAGCTTTTTCCATAAGATTTTTTTCGAAGTTATAGGGCCTATCTCTATGATGTTTAACAAGTAGAACTTCGTCAGATGTGATGAATGGAACATTAATATCTATGATGCTCATGGTTATAACTGATGAGTTTATATCTACTACGCCTCTTCCCTGTTTTTTAATCATTCTGCCTTTATCATCATATATCCATTTTAATATCATGCCCTTACAATTTTTGAAACCTACAACATATGCTCTTTTTCCCTTTGAGATTGAATCTAGAATTAATTTAGACTTCTTAGTTTTGGATAAAATCCTAGTCAAGTCAAATATTTTTGTATTGTCTATCTGATGATAGACTTTATCTCCCCATTCATCTACAAAATCAATTAAGTGATTATCAATATACTTTAACATAAATTTTTAAAGTAATAAATCTATTAAAAGTTTATGAAAGAAAAGATAACTGCATACATTGTTGGACGAATAAAGCTTGGTTCAAATCTGTCAAAAAAGGACCCTGAAACACAGGCTAAGGAATTAACAAAGAAGTTTAAAGAAATAAAAGAAGTGAACATAATAACTGGGGAATGGGATTTAATGGTTAGATTTGAGGTTGATTCTATGGATGATTACTACCATGTAGCTTGGGGAATCGCAAAACATATAGAACGTGGATGGGGAACTCTTGTTGCTAAGAGCATTAAATAACAGTAGAATTTTCTTTTCATAAAAATCGGGATTTAAAGTATTTATTAAACCCTTGAAGAAGTTCTGAATTCTGTTGAAACTCCTATAACTAGCTTTTGTCTTTGTACTCTTTTAGTAGAACATCAAATTTCTCTTTATATTCTGGATGAAAATTAAAGGATATATCTTGTCCATCCCCTCTATGTCTTGGAATTATATGTAGATGAAAATGAAAGACATCTTGCTGAGCTGCTTCTCCATTACTAATGATGATTTGGAAATTCTTTAGATTTAGTTTTTCTTCATAATCTTTTGCAATTTTTCTAGCAGTTAAAATAACATTTTTTAATTCATCTTCCGGAATATCTAAAATATTTGTGTAATGTTTTTTTGGAATAACTAATGTATGATATTCATTTACTGGACTGGCATCAAAAAAAGCTAGCACTTTTTCATCTTCGTAGACCTTCCAAGACTTAGCTTCGTTTTTCACAATTTTACAAAATATACAATCTTCCATATTTTATTGAAGAAATTTCAGCTTAAATAATTTTAGGAGTTTTAATGAAAATTAAACCCTTGAAGAGGAGTTAAGATTTAGTTTAAATCCCTAATAATTTTATATGGCAAATAAAGAATCATGATTACTCCTGTTACTAATGCTGGAGCCACATTCCATAAATAATTTTCTGGAGGAGAGATTAGTAAGTATATAAAAACTAAAAGACCTGTTAGCATTGAAAATGTTGTGTATTTATCCGGAATTCTAGTAAATAAACCTAGGAATAGGGGAAAGGCAGTTATTCCAATCATTGGGAAGAGTGATAGTATTAAAGTTACAAATCCAGGTACAAAAAAAGAAAGTGCTATTGCTAGTAATGAGAAAACAAATAAAAATATTTTTATCAATGAAACATCTTTAATAGAAAATTTAAGTTTTTTAGGCAATAAATTTCTTACAGTATTTGTAGAAGTATAGAAAAGAGAAGTGTCTAAGGTAGACATTGCTGTTGCATAAACCATTATGAAAAGAAAAGGTATAACTGTTTCAGGAAATACGAGATTCATTCCTTGAAATAATGCAGTGTTTGGGTCTGCATTTGTCAATTCTCTAGCAAATGTAAAAGAAGCCCAGATTATCGGAATAAAAAATATCATGCTAAGAAACGAGGATATAATTAACCCTTTTTGCGCAACTTTTTCATTCTTAGCAGCGATTATTGGTTGCCATGTTGCTACATTAGCTATGTTTGAGAAGAAAAATACCGGAAACAAAATCCAAAATGCTCCAGAAAACCAATTTGGAATATCAACAGTACTAGTAAATGAAACAGGGTCTTGAATGAAAAATACAAGAGATATTGAAAATAAAATCATAACTAAGAATTGTAATTTATCTGTTTGTACAACTGCTTTAAAACCTCCTATGAATAAATAAAAAATAACTATTGCAAAAGAAATTATTGTTGCCATATATTTTCCCATTCCCAAGAATGTTTCAAGCAACTGTATATTAATACTGAAGGTTCCTACTACTAAGCCAAACATAAAAATAGTTGAAATTAAAGCATATGATTTTTCAGTATATTTTCCAAACCTTTTTCTAAAAAAGTTAGAAAGAGTTGGAGCTTCTGAATTTTTTAATACTTTGTAAAGAAAAGGAGCGAATAAAGCCATGATTGCCAATTGGAAAAAATAAGCTATATGTATCCCATAACTGGCTTTTCCATATAGTATGGTAACACCAAAAGCGAACAATACGCCTGCTGCAGTTATAGTTGCAGCTAAAGAGGAAAATGCTACACCCCATACACCTATTTTTCTATTACTGACTAGATATTCTGACTCATCATATCTATGTTTGGATTTTATTCTATAAAGATAAACTATGGAGAGTATTGCTAAAATGTAAATTATGAATATTGCTAAATTCATTTTACATATTAAGATTAAGAAACTTAAAAAATTATCTTTTCATAAAAATTGGGATTTAAAGTAATAATTAAACCCTTGAAGAGGAGCTTAAGTTATTTCTTTAAATTTGGTGAGGAGTTTGAAGCAATCAATTCTATATGAAAAGGGCATTAAATCAGTTGGTTCATGGTTGAAGTAAGCCCAATTACAATGACTATTACTCCCACAATCCTATTAAGTTTTTTCTCATCTATTTTATTCGCATATCTCGCTGCAAATAAAGAGCCAAATAAAGCTCCAAAAGATAGTATGAATAAATTTAATAGAGAAAATTCAATATTAATGAAATGTGCAGTTGCTCCAAATAATGCTATAAAAATCATTAACAATACCGATGTGCCAATTGCCTGATGGGTTTTATAATTTAAGACCAAAACTAAAACAAGTAGAATCATAATTCCTCCACCTGCTCCGAATATTCCTGCGATTAATCCTATTATCAAACCAAAAAGAACAATAAAAAATCCCCTATTCTTCCGGAAAATGATTACTTCTTTGCTCTTATTTTGTGTTTTTCTTTTATAAATACCTAAACCTGCTAATGCTATTCCTATTCCTGTTGCAATACCTAAGGTTTTGGAAGGTATCCCTAATGATATGAAGCTTCCAGCAACTACTCCGATAAGTGCAGATAAAAGCAAGAATAAAGATTCCTTTAGTCTAAGGTTTTTGTTTCTATGGTAGATAATGGTGGCGACAATTGAAGCAACAACATCTGTTGCTAATGAAAATGCAATAGCAGAATAAGGAGAATAACCTAAAAACATTATGAGGAGCGGTGCAGAAAACACCACAGCGCTTGCTCCCACCAATCCAGTTACAATGCCAGCACCAATCCCTGCAATTAACAAGATTATTGCTTCAAACATAAGATAATAATAAAAAACTAGATTAAAAAACTATCTTCTCTTATTTTACTACTAAGATGTATTCTTAGAAAACCTCAGAGAATAACCTCTTTTCCTATATCTTTACTACCTTTTAGTCTGACTAATGTCTTTCTTGACTTCTGGCCCTCTTTAAATCTATTCAACTAATGGAGCATAACCTTTATCACTACACCAATCAACTAAACCTTCCCTAAACCAGGGATCATTAGCCCTCTGTATTTTTCCAACCAGATAATACCCGACTGCCATTGCAGTTCCATAATCTGCATCTTCTGGAAGAGGAATATTCAATCTCCTATCTCCAATACTAGTATTCTCATATCCAAGACCAACCCATAAAGTATCTTTATCTCTTTCAACAATATCTATTGCATGTTTTTCTGCATATTCAGGAGAGAAAAAATCTCTTGGAAATCTGTCACTAAAAAGTTCTATGAATTTTGTCCTCAAAATTTCCTCGAGTATACTAAATTTTCCTGGAATCAAAAAAACATAAGCAGGATGTTCATCAATCCTAAAATCTATTTCTTCTAGTAAAGGATCAACCCTTTTTATATAATCTAAAATTCTCTCAGGATCCTCTCCTGTTTTTCCAAGAATCATTCCCAGATATGTAGAAGTATTATAAGCATAGGGTTCTGGTCTTTTTGGAAAAACAAAAGTATTTTCAGATCCCACAATATCCATGGCAGGAGCATCTGGATTACAGGTCAGTAATCTAATTTCCAATCCTCTACTACGAACACCTCTTGCAATTCCAGGAGCACTTTTTTCACCAGATGCAGAGACTAAAATCACTCCATCAACCCCATCTATAAGATCTAATTTCTGTTCATAAGTTGATTCAGTTGCAGGAACAAAATCTTTTCCTCTTAAAATAATTTTCACTGTCTGAGCAGCATTTCCACTTCCGACTCCAAGAGGCTTTCTATAATTCCCTAAATCAAGAGAGGGTAATCCCCTGTCAGAATAAAGCTTCAGTGCTTTAATAACAGCATCATCCAAAATCTCAAACCAATCATCAATAGTCCTTGCATATCTCTCATAATCAATCATATACTCTCTATAAAAAATAAATTTATAAGGATTTATCTGATTCATTAATATTTTTAATACATCATAAATCCCAAAACGAGGTTTCATGAGCGTGTCTAAAAAATAATTCTTTAAAGGAGGTTCACCTCATTTAACTAAGTAAAGAGGAGGTGAACACAATGAAATCTAATCTAATTCCGAGATGGAATCCGATTATTAATTCCATTAATAAGGGGTTTTCTATCTTAA
>WJLK01000096.1 GCA_014728565.1 Candidatus Pacearchaeota archaeon | reverse complement strand
GAGGGCTCTGTTAATGTAGTTTCTTATTCTGGAAATAGTCAGGGAGAGGAAATAGAGATAAAAATAGGAAATTCTGATGAAGAATTTACAATAGATATAGAGAATAAAAAATTATTAACTGAAAAGAAAGTTTATGAAAGTTCAGAAGAAAAGCCAGAGATAAAAATAACTGATAAGGCTGTTGTAATAAAAGGAGAGAATATTGTTGAGAAAGAGAAAGAATCTGGAAAAATCAAATCAGAATTTAGTGGAGAAGTTTCAATTTATCCAGATGGACACAAAGAGCTAGAAAAAGATACTGTTTATTCTTCTTTTAGAGAAATAGGAGAGGAAAATAAAAAAGTCTTTACTATTAAAACTAAAGAAAAAACAGGATATTATGGAAAAGATAGTGAGCCTTCAGAAGATATTGCATATATCAAAGAATCAGAAATCAGCATTGAAATTAAAAATATTAACAGCAATCTTGAGATTGAATTATTAGAATCTCCTTCTGAAAAACAAAGGTGGAAGATAAATGCCAATGGAATTGGTAGTGAGGGTTCTATAAAAATTCAGAAATCTGGAAACTCTGTAATACTTTATGAAAAAAGTTTCACTGCAAAGGGTGATTTAAAGGATTTTGCAGAAATCACTCATGATTATATTTCAGGTAATGGAGAGCCTCATGCATTTCATATAAAACCAGATGGTTCTACATACAGAATGTTTAGATGCAGTGAGTGCAAGGAAGTTGGAAAAGCTTTTCAGAGACTAGATAAGCACCTTAAAGACAGGACTGAAACAGTTATTGGAAGCAGAGTAAGATTAGAAAAAGATACTATTATCACAGAAGCTTATTACACTGAAAACAGAATAGAAGTTTTTAGGACTAATGAAGATGAAACTTTTATTATTGACTTAGACAGTAAGGCTGTTCTATACAAACAAGGAGATGGAGAGTTTAAATTCATGAAAATCAGTGATGAGGGTAAACTTAATTTAGTTGATGGAACAATAGGGCCTATAACCAGCAGGCTTATTCAGAAAGAAAAACTTGCTGCAAAAACAAGTTCAGTTCCTGAGGGAGTTTTTACTATAACTCCGAAAGTTGATATTAGAAACAGAGATTATGACTCACCTCTGATACAAGAAGCAGGAGATATTTTAGTTGGAACAGAAAGAGAGTTATTTCATTATGATATACAAATGGGAATGTATAAATCAGAAAGTTCAGGAATTTCTTATAATCCTCAGGAATTTTCCAGATATATCCAGGGGAAAAAGAGAGAAGTAATTCCCTACACTTATGAACTTCTCCCAGGTGCAAGATCACAACCAATAACAGGAATATATGATCCTCAGGGGAATATTGTAGCAGCAATAAGAGGTGATGTTTTTAGAGGCAGAAGTGAGCTTGTTATTCCTGAAGATGGAGATTATTTTCCAAAAGATTATCCAATTAATACAATTAATGACAATAGCAAAATTAAAATCCTAGGAACCTATCCTTACAGAGGTTATGATGACAGGAGAGCTTTTGAGAGTAGGGCCTTGCATGAGTGGTATGCTCAACCACAAACCTGGGCAGAGGATTTTACTAGTGATTTTGTAAAATCAGCAGATAATTAAAATCTAATCAAAGAATTTAAATAATATTGTATTCTTAGTAAATTATGAAAAGAGGTCTGAGAAAAAGTCAGGTTACAGTTTATGTAATCATAGGTTTAGTAGTTGTTATTGCAGCACTTGGACTTGTTTACATGAAATATCTGAGGCAGAAAGCAGAGCTTGACAGGCAGTTTTTTGCTAGTTCTGATATAAAACCTAAAGTTACCAATATACAGGCTTCTGTTATTGATTGTTCAAAAGACACTGTTAAAAATGCTCTCTATGTCATTGGAATAAAAGGAGGTTATTATAATTCTACTCCTGACAGCTATATGGACCTTGGATGGGTTATAATTCCATATTATTATTATGAGGGTGATGTTAATTATCCTTCTAAACAGGATATTGAAAAAGAGCTTGAAAATTTTGTTGATGATGAAATAAAGTATTGTTTAAATGAACTTGATTTTTCTGGTTTTAATGTAACTTATAATGAGCCAAAAACAAAAGTCATTATCAAGGACAGAGAGGTGTATTTTAATACAGACTTAACTTTTGAAATTGAGAGAGAGGGTCATAAGCTTTATTATGAATTAAAAGATTATCCTGTAACACAAAATTCTGAGTTAGATGCAATGCTTGATATAGCAAGTTATTATACAGATTCTCATAAAGAAGACCCTGAGTTATACTGCATTACATGTGTTTCTGAAATGGCTGAAAAAAACAACCTGTATGTAGATGTTATAAATGTAGTTGATGATTCTACTTTAATTGTAATTTCAGAAAACCATACATCTCCAGAACCTTACTCCTTTGAATTTTTAAATAAATATACTGGAAATGAGAGAACTCCTGAGATTCCTCAGGGAGAACCTGCTCCTAGTCCTTTTGGTGAGGTGTGAGGATATTGAGCAGAATTAGAATGATGGAAAATATAAAGATAATGAAAAAAACAGATAATATGAAGAGAGGAATGAAAATAAAAACAAGGAGTGTGAATG
>WJLK01000095.1 GCA_014728565.1 Candidatus Pacearchaeota archaeon | reverse complement strand
TTGCTTGGGTTAGTGATGAAAAAATTTATAAAAAAAGTGCTAAAGATCCTGTAAAATTCTGGGAAGAACATGCGAAAAAAGGGATTGAATGGGAAAAAGAGTGGAGCAAGGCGTATGAAGAAAAAATTCCTTATTTCAAGTGGTTTAGAGGAGGAAAATTAAATTTTTCTTATAACTGTCTTGACCGTCATTTAAAAGATAAAGCTAATAAAACTGCATTAATATGGGTTCCAGAAGCTGTTGATGAACTTCCAGTAAAAATTACTTACAAAGAGTTGCATGAAAAAGTATGTAGATTTGCAAATGTTCTTAAAAATCTTGGAATTAAAAAAGGTGATGTTGTTTCAATTTATCTTCCATTAATACCTGAAGCTGCTATTGCAATGCTGGCTTGCACAAGAATAGGAGCAATTCACTCTGTTGTTTTTAGTGCTTTTTCAGCTGATGCACTAAAAGCAAGAATAGAGGATGGAAAAGCTAGAATTCTTGTAACCTCTGATGGTTATTACAGAAGAGGTGAAAAAGAGGATTTATTAAAAAAAGCAAAATCAGCTGCAAAAAATACTAGCATTGAAAAAATAATAGTAGTTCCAAGACTTGGTAAAAAATGGCTTTTTGGAATGAAGAATTTTAACAAAGAGTTAGAAAAAGCTAGTCCTGAATGTAAACCAGAAATGGTTAATTCTGAAGATACAATGTTTATTCTTTACACAAGTGGTACAACTGGTAAGCCAAAAGGAATTGTCCATGATACAGGAGGTTATGCTGTTCAGGCTTACTGGACTGCAAAATGGAATTTTAATCTAAAAGATGATGATGTCATGTGGTGCACAGCAGATATTGGATGGATTACGGGTCATACATATGCTATTTACGGACCTTTGCTAAATGGTTCTACAAGTTTAATTTATGAGGGAAGTCCTGATTTTCCAGATCCCGGAAGGTGGTGGCAGATTATTCAGAAACAGAAAGTAAGTATTTTTTACACTGCTCCTACTGCTATAAGAATGTTCATGAAATCTGGTGATAAGTGGATAAAAAAATACAATCTTGATAGTTTGAAAATACTGGCAACAGTAGGTGAGCCAATTGATGTTGATGCCTGGATGTGGTATTTTAATAAAATAGGTGGAGGAAGATGTCCTATAATAGATACATGGTGGCAGACTGAGACAGGTGGAACTTTAATAAATGTACTTCCTGGAGTTGGTCCTTTTGTCCCGACTGTTGCTGGAAGAAGTTTTCCTGGAACAAAACATGTTATTGTTGATGAAAAAGGAAAGGAAAAAAGAAAGGGTAAGTTAGGATTTTTAGCTCAGGTGAGCCCTTTTGCTCCAGGAATGTTGCACGGAGTTTATAATAATCATAAAAAGTATGTTGATACTTACTGGAGTAAATTCAAAACAAAATATGATACAAGTGATGGAGCTATTTTAAGAAGTGATGGATTAATAAGAATAACTGGAAGAACAGATGATGTTATGAAAGTTGCAGGTCACAGACTTGCTACAGCAGAACTAGAAAATGCTATTAATGAGGCTCCAATGGTGAATGAGTGTGCTGTTGTTCCTATAGAACATAAAATAAAAGGACAGGTTCCAATAGCTTTTGTTGTTCTAGGAAAAGGAAAACCTTCAGAGGACTTGGAAAAACAAATTAAAAAACATGTTGATGAAAAAATAGGTCCTACTGCAAGACCTGCCAGAGTTTATTTTGTTGAAGATCTTCCTAAAACAAGAAGTGGAAAAATAATGAGAAGAATTCTTAAAAATGTCTTGCATGATGAAGAACCAAAAGGATTAATGACTTTAGTTAATCCAGATTCAGTTGATAAAATTAAGGGAAAGGTTAGTGAGAATAAGTAGTTCTTAAAAATATTATTTAAGTTATCTTAAATTAATAATTATTGAAAATTCTCAAAACGAAGAATTAAAAAGCTCTGTTTCTTTAGTAATTTAATGGAAAAAAGAGGTTTGGCAGGAATAATTAGTATGTTATTGATAATTATGATAGTTCTGGTTTCTGCAGTAATAATTGCAAATATTGTTCTTCCTATGCTAAGGCAGGCAGAGAAAGAGTCTGGTATTGATGCTTTTACAACACAGCTGACAGTTGAAGAATCAAAAATCTTTGTTGATGGAAATGCAAAAATATCAGTGAAAAGAAACAGTGGAAAAGCAAATATTTCTGAGATAAAATTTCTATTTGAAGATGAGGATGGAAATACACATTCTGTTGGAAAAAAGAGAATATTCCAACAGCACAGGAAAAAAGAACTTTTGAAATAACTCCTGAAGAGATAAACAGCAGTAAGAAAATAGTAGGTGTTTCTGTAGTTCCTGTTTTTGGGAGTAAAACAGGATTAGAAGTTGAAGGAAAAAATTTAAAGAAAAATGAGATTCCAGATAATCTAGTAAGTTGGTGGAAGTTTGAAAATAATGTCGAAGATTCAGTTGGGAATAATGATGGGATACTTCAAAATAATCCTAATCCTGAATATATAGAAGGTGTTGAAAATCAAGCACTAAAATTTGATGGTATTAATGATTATGTAGAAGTTTATTATAATAAAGATGATACTCCTGAGTTAAGGTATGATGGATGGAATATGACTCTTGCTGTTTGGATAAAGGTTAATGCTGATGAAGGAGAGGGGCAGTTTATTAGTAAGCCTTGGAATACTTGGGGAGACTATAATTATTATATAAGATTTCTTAGTGATAGTAGAATAAGAATCCGAATTGATGGTCTTGAATCGTACAATCTTGAAACTGATAATTCTATTTCAAAACAAGAGTGGCATCATATTGCTGGAACTGTTGATTCTTCAAAACAGGTAAAAATATATATTGATGGAATAAAAGTAAAAGAAGGGACTCATAGCATAACAGATTGGAATCCCTCGGATGGAGATGATAATAGACCTCTTACAATTGGAACAAGATTTCCTTATGGAGATGGTTGGGCAGGAGATACTGTTAAGTCTTTTAACGGCACAATAGATGAAGTCATGATATTCAACAAAGCATTAACTCCTGCTGAAGTAAAAGCTATTTATATTAATCAGAATTAGGATTTAAAGGATAAGATTTAAAAACTGTCTTTGGTTTTTTTTAATAATAAAATGAGGTAATTTATTTTAAATGCGTCTTAATATTTTAATTGGTGGAAAAGCAGGACAGGGCATTAATAAGATCTCAGAGATAGTAAGTCATGTTTTAGTTAAACATGGTTATTATACTTTTAATTATCGTGATTATCCCAGTTTAATAAGAGGAGGTCATAATTTCAATATTCTCTCTATAAGTGATAAAAAAATTGGAAGTTTTGAAAGTAAGCTAGATGGAATAATTGCAATGGATGAGCTTACTGTTAAAATTCATAAAAAAGAGTTGAAAAAAAATGGTTTTTTGATTGGATTTGAAGAATTCAAAGACTTAGGAAGAAATTTAAATGTTGCTCAGTCAGGTGCTCTTATTAAAATACTGGGGATAGATAAAATTTTATTAATAGAGGAGGTTGAAAACCAGTTTCATAATGAAAAGGCTAATGAATCTGCTGAAAAAGGTTACAATAGTGAGAAAACAAAATTCCATTTAGAAAAAATAAAAAATAAAATATCTATAATGACAGGAAGCAAAGCTATTGCTATAGGGGCTGTTAATTCTGGTATTGATTTGTATATTGCTTATCCAATGACTCCTGCAACAGGTGTTATGCATGAACTTGCTGGAATGCAGAAAAACAACAAGCACATGGTTTTTGAAGCTGAAAATGAGATATCTGTTGTAAATTCAGCACTAGGAGCTAGTTTTGCAGGAGCTAAAACAATGGTAGGAACTTCAGGAGGTGGATATGATTTGATGTGTGAGGGATTGAGTTTGCAGGGGATGAGTGAAATTCCTTTGGTTGTTTATCTTGCATCAAGACCTGGTCCTGGAACAGGCGTTCCAACTTATTCCACTCAGCCAGATCTGGATATTGCATTAAGGGGAGGTCATGGTGAATTCCCAAGAATTGTTATTGCTCCTGGAGATCCTACAGAAACAGTTGAAAAAACTAACGAGGCATTTTATCTAGCTGAAAAATTCAGGAATCTATCGATAATATTAAGTGATAAACATCTGGCAGAATCTGAGTTCAGTTCTGATTCTGAATCAAAAAAACCTCTAAAGTTTAAGATAACAAGAAAAGTTCCTGGAGAGGGAATTGTTAAAGCAAATAGTTATGAGCACGATAAATTTGGAAACACAACAGAAGATGCAGAACTTACAAGAAAAAATGCAGATATGAGAATTAAAAAATATAATGAAATAAAAAAAGAATGCAAGAAATTTGAGATGATTAAAATTCATGGTAAGAAAAACAGCAAGAATCTTGTTATTGGATGGGGTTCAACAAAAGGAGCAATCTTAGATGCAATAGATGGAGAGGATTACAAGTTCCTGCAGGTATTATATTTAAAACCCTTATCTGATAAAATAAAAAATGAGATTAAGAAAGCTAAAAAGGTTGTTTTGGTTGAGAATAATCTAACTGGTCAGCTTGGAAAACTATTAAGAGAAAAAACAGGAACCTCAATTAAAAAAAGAATACTAAAATATGATGCAAGACCTTTTAATTCAGATGAATTAAAAAAACAACTAAAGAGGATAAAATAAGATGGCTGATAAAAAAATTTTAGGAACAAAAGAGACTGTAACATGGTGTCCTGGATGTCCAAATCACATGATTCTGGAATCTGCAAAAAGAACAATTGCCAAACTCACTGAGCAAGGTTATAAGCATGAAAATTTTGCAATGACCACTGGAATAGGATGTCATGCAAAAATATTTGACTATCTTAATATAAGTGGTTATTATGGATTGCATGGAAGGACAATTCCGACTGCTTTAGGGATTAAACTAGGAAATCCGAATCTCACTGTGCTTGCATTTGCAGGAGATGGTGATACTTATGCAGAAGGAACTGCTCATTTTATACATGCAGCAAGATTCAATGCAGATATGACTCTTGTGGTTCATGACAACCAGAGTTTTTCACTTACAACAGGTCAGCCAACTCCAACTTCTCAACAAGGTTTTAAAAGCAAGGCTTATCCAATGGGAGAGGTTAGTATTCCGCTAAATCCTGTTAAACTTGCTCTAGCTTCAAATGCAAGTTTTATTGCCAGATGCAATGCTAGGGATATTAATCATACAACAGAAATTCTTGAAAAAGCTGTTAAACATAAAGGATTTTCATTTGTAGAAATTATTCAGGATTGTCTGATATTTAATCCAGAAATTAATAACAAGGATAAAATGATGTATAAAATTCCTGATAATAAAGACAGGAAAAAAGCTGAAGCTCTTGCTGATGAATGGGATTATAACAGCAAAAATGGAAAAATTCCTGTAGGTGTTATCTACCAGAAACCTAGGCTTACTTTGGATGATAACTGGCCTCAGCTGAAAAAGCTAAAAGAAAAAGGTGTTGGTTGGAAGGGGATTAATTGATTCTAAAAATTATATAGTTTTACTCTAAATCACAATCCTCTGGGCAGTAATTAGGATTTGGTTCATCAGTCATTCTACACCCCTGATCGTAACAACTAGGACGAGTATATCTATCTATTTCCTTACTATCACAAACTCCATCACCACAGATGGGAGTTTCATAATTCTTTTCACAGTCCTCTTGGCAGTAATTAGGATTTTCATAACATCCTGCCTGAGAACCACAAAATTCCTCAGGTGATTCTCCACTCTCGCAAACTCCATCACCACAAACAGGATCATTAATATTTATTTCTTCAATTTTTTCACAGTGATTAACTTCGGTATTACAATAAAACCCCTGTTCACAGTCGGCATCTATACTGCATAATCTAATTTCTTTTTTAGGAATGAAATTCTCAATAATATATATAAAAATCATAACTAATACTAGAACGATTAAAACAATTAACAATATCCTCTGATTTTTATTTAATTTCATGATAATATAAAAATTACATAATATTAAAAACTAACTATTTTATTATAAACCTTCTTTAGATTTTCTTTTAATCCTGATTCTTTTAAATAAATTGCATTACTTGGACAAACCTCTATGCAGCATAAGCATCTTATGCATTTTTTATGGTCACATTCTGGAAATTCTTTTATAGTTATTGCATTAACAGGACATTTTTCTTGGCAGATTTTGCATTTTGTGCAATTCTTATTAAATGAAATCTTGGGTTTTGGAATAAGATTAACTAAAGGTCTTATTATAGGATTTGCTTTTGATAATCTGGGTTTTTGAAAATTTAAATTTGGTTTTTTTCCAATAACTTCTATTTCTTTTCTATTAATATCTGAAAATTTGTTAGTAAAAATATCATAAGGATTAAATCCCATTACTTCACTTGCAATAATATCTAATGCAAAAGGATTTTTTCCAGTTATTATTAAATTAGATTTTTTAATTTTCCCAGTAGTTCCGGGACCATTGCCTTCAATTCCTGTTACTCCATCAATAATATTTAATTTCGGCTTTACTATATCTGCAAGTTCAGATAATAATCTGCTAAAATTCTCTTCTTGTGGGAATTTTTTATGCAAATCTGATTTTAGCTTACCAGAAATACAACCAAATAGGTTTTTAACAGAAAGTGTTGCTTTTGTCAAAATATGGGTCTTTAATTTTGCTACATTAATTATAATGTCCACTTCTTTTAATAAATCAGGCAGAGGAATTTTTTGATTGTTTATTTTAAAAAATGTTTTTGAAAGTCCTTCAAAAGGAATTATCTTTCCATATTTTGATAAATAAGAAAAACCTGCTGTTTCAAGGGCTTTTTTTGTATCTCTGTCAGAACTATCACCAATATAAATCTCTGCATTATGTTTTTTTAGTATTTTGCATAACTCCTCTAGAATAACTGGATGGGTTGTTATTGCTTTTTCTTTTTCAAAACCTCCAAGTACATTGGGTTTTATGAGTACTTTTAAATTTTTTTTAAATTTAAAATTAATGTTTTTTAGGCTTTGCTCTAGTGCTTTTTTTACTTCTCTGTTATTATATGAACAACATTCAACTATGCTTACTTTATATTTTTTTTCAGACATTTTCACTTCTCAATATCAGAAGTTCTTTTATATTTTAATCCTAATTTTTCCAACAAACTTATTAAATTTTGCCTCTCTTCGCTTCTTCCACAACCTTTCCAATCTATTAATACACTTTTTATCTGCTCTTTTGTTTTCATTTCTGCTTCTTTTATAATTGTCTCTGTAACAGGAAGATTATATTGCGCAATTATATGAGATATTGCATAATCGGTTTTTAACTGAATCTTATTAAAGTTAGGACAGTAGTGAGGACCTCCAATACCAATGCATGGAACCCATTTTTCATCAGGTTTAAAATCCTGCAAAGACAGGATTGTCTTTGCTAAAACTTTTGCTGCTTCTTTATCTTTCCACTGTAATTCAGAAGAGCCTATTTCAATAAAAATACAGGGAATATTTATAGAAGGACCATGATGAGTTACTTCTAAAGTAATTTCATAATTTTCATTAAGTCTGGCTTTTTCTGCATTTTTATTTAATTTTTCAAAAAGATATTTTAAAGCAAAACTAGAAGCCATTGAAACTTTTCCAGGTTTTCCACCCAAGTCGTTACTTCTGAAATTTCCAGGTGCATGCAATGACAAACTAGGATTTCCTTTTTCAGATTTATGAGTGCTTGCAAAAACTAGGAGGTCTATTTCTTTAAGTTCTGGATAATTTGTTATTTCATCACAATAAATAGTCTTTTTTTTTAATTCTATAACAGGAATTTGAGGTGTAAAAGCCAGTTCCTTAAATCTCTCTACAATATTTTTTCCAGCTGTATTGTTTTTGTAATAAGCTATTGCAAATCTCATGAAATCTGCAGGAAGAATAGAATTAAAAAAGTTTTGATTATCTCTTAATCTCCCTACCATTAATGACCAGTGTTGAAGGTTTTCCTGTAAGAGGTCCGACATCAACTATAACATCGATCTTGTTTTTTATTTCTAAAGGAATCTCAGAAATCTTTTTAACAGGAGGTTCTCCTGACAGATTAACAGAGGTTGTAATAAAAGGAACTTCTGATTTTTGTATTAATTCTGTGAAATCACAATCAGGAATTCTTACTCCCAGCAATTCATTATCTGAAACATGTTTTAAAAAATCCCTATCTTTCTTTTTTAATAACAGAGTGTAAGGTCCTGGAAGATATTTTTTTAGATCTATATCTATTATTAAATTTTTTTTAATCCATTCTATAGAAGGAGCAATTACTGACAAAGGCTTATTTTCCCTTTTTTTAATGACTTTTATTTTTTCAATAGATTTTTTATTAAGAGCATTGCAACCTATTCCATAAATAGTATCAGTAGGGTAGATAAAAATTTTTCCCTGTCTGATTTTTTCAATCAGATTCATAATACTTTTAAACCTATCTAGCTTAAATAGATTATGTCAGCTTTAATTTATATTTTAATTTTACTAGCAGGAATTCCAACTGCATTTTTAATTTCTTATTTATGCA
>WJLK01000094.1 GCA_014728565.1 Candidatus Pacearchaeota archaeon | reverse complement strand
CAAACTGGCAAGGAGACAGACTTCACGCAAGAACAACTATTGCTATGCAAACAAGGATAGCAGCGAGAGTGTTAGGCTATCAGATTAGAATATTAATAAGAGCTGATAATAAAGATATTATACTAATTCTTAGACACGCTCCTGGTTTTGATTAATTTTAAAAGCATGTGAGGATTGTTATATGTGTTTAAAATGGCATCAGCAGATATTTTAGGAAATATTGCAATTATTAAAGAAAGCACTAGAAAAAAGGAGTTAGCTCAGGCAAGAGAGTTGATTAAAAAACCAGGTGTAAAAACAGTACTGGCAACAGTAGGTAATGTCAGAGGAAGGCTTAGAACAATAAAGACAAGGCATGTAATGGGTGAAAAAAATCTAGTGGCTGATTATAAAGAGAACAACTGCAGGTTTAGATTTAATATAGAGACTTGTTATTTTTCATCAAGACTTGCTGGTGAAAGAAAATTAATAGCTGGAAAGATAAGAATGAAAGATTCTGTTTTAGTTATGTTTGCAGGTGTTGGTGTTTTTCCTATTGTTATTTATAAATTAAGTAAGCCTAAGAAGATTGTTGGAATTGAGATAGGAAAAGAATGTTGCAGATATTTCAGAGAGAATTTAAAATTAAACAAGATACCTGAAGAAAAAATAGAACTTGTTCAGGGAGATGTAAAAAAGAAGACAGGAGGAAAGTTTGATGTGGTTATAATGGCAAGGCCTAATTTAAAAGAGAGTTTTTTAAAATGGGGGTTAAAAGCTTCTAAAAAAAATACAAGATTGTTTTATCATGCTTTTTGCAATATTGATGAGATTAAAGAAGTTTCTGAGAAGCTGGTTAGAGAGGCCAAGGAACTGGGAAGAAAAATTAAAATCAGAGAAATTGTAAAATCAGGAGATATTGCTCCTTATAAATTCAGATTCAGAATTGAATTCAGAGTTCTGGATTGATGTTTTATGATGTAGTAATTCTTAAATAAATCTTTATGCAGTTTTTAAAATGGCAGCATCAGGATCTAGACTATGCGAGGAGGTTGTTGATTCAGATGCAGGACCTGATGAAAAACTCAGGGCAATTTGTGATGAATTAAAATTTCTTGTCAGGGGTGTTTATCAGGAAGTTGATGGACAGGGAAGGATTGTAAGATATAATATAGACTCCTGTGTCAGCTGGATGATACCTGACATGGGAATAATTGATGAGATTAATTGCGCACTTAGAAGACATTCAAGAGATCCTGAATTAGAGAATTTAGTCAGGAGATATGATGATTACTTATTTATGCTTAGCCAGAGAGCTTATGAAGGAAAAGTATTTATTGATGTATTTGATTGATTTCATATGGATTTTAGAAATAGGTGTTATGAATTAGTCAGAAAAGTTCCAGAAGGAAAAGTTACAAGCTATAGAGCTGTTGCACTTGCACTAGGTTGTAAAGCTTACAGAGCAGTTGGAAGTGCAATGAATAAAAATAATGACAAAAGTGTTCCATGCCACAGAGTTGTTAACAGCGACGGGAATATTGGAGGTTTTAATAGCAGGGCGGAAAATAAAATAAGATTATTAAGAAAAGAAGGTGTTAAAGTTGTTAATGGAAAAATAAATCTGAATAAATTTGTTAAATTATTATAGAATCTTTTTTTATTGCTTTTGGAGCCTCTCCTCCATGCCATGTGAATCTTGGTCTTACTCTTAGTGAGTAAAGTCTCTCTGAATTATCATCAAGTATTAATCCAGAACCTTTTTCATGAGGAAGCTCATTCATGGATTTTTTAATTCCCTCTAACATGTAGGTCTGCATTATTTCATTTAAAGCTTCAATATCATTTTTATTTGTTAGTCTGTGTGAGAGAACAATATCTGACTGAGTCATTACATCTCTGTGTATAACTCCTGGTTGCTGGGTAGCTAGGACAAGTGAGATTCCAGGTTGTCTTCCCTCTCTAAGTATCTGGATAAGGGCATTTGTGGCAGGTGTTTTTTCATGCATAGGAAGATATTCATGAGCTTCATCCAGAAACAACCAGACAAGAGGAGTTTCTTTTTCTTCTTCTGAAGATTTAAGACCGTATAGGATAGATTCTATTTCCTCTTTTTTTCTTGAAAGCATCCTTTCATTGAATAATTTTTTTGAAATTAATCCGATAACCAAACCACGCACATTGAAACTTGTTGTTGATGAATATATTGAGATATCAAGGACATTAGTTTTTCCAGGAGTTATTAAATCATCTATTTTTGTTGATTTCTGGTTTTTACTGGCAAAGATTTTCCAGGTTTTTGCTGCTTCAAAAAGAGCAACAGCAGAATTTTTTGTGTCATCCTCTGCAGTAGAGTCTTTATTTATCTCTTCAATAATGTCATCTAAGTCATAATTTTTTGATTGTAATCTTAGTAGTATTCTTTGTATAAGGACAGATACAGGCTCTATTATCTCTAATTCAAAAATAGACAGCCAGTCTTCTATATCTAGTTCTGGAACTGAGAGTGCAAAGGGTTTATCTACTGAGATGCCTCTTTCTTCATAATCCTTAGCAAATCCAGCAGGAACCCAGATATTGGTTGGAAGTTCCCGGGGTTTTAAGTCCCATTCTT
Organism: Candidatus Pacearchaeota archaeon; assembly: GCA_014728565.1. GTDB lineage: Archaea > Nanobdellota > Nanobdellia > Pacearchaeales > GW2011-AR1 > ARS1285. The sequence continues at coordinate 20,898 of WJLK01000094.1, read as the reverse complement.
CCAAAAGTATCAGGTCTTTCTGATTTTTATATTTCATTGTCCAGAAAATACCCATGGTATCAAAAATTAGAGGAGCTATGTTTTCTTTTACTTCTTCTGGGAGTTTTGATAATTCTTCTGCTAGAACTCCTATTGTGTAGCTCTTTCCACCACCTCTTTTTCCAGCAATGAGAATAACATGGCTTCTTACAACATCCATCCAGATTTTATTGGATAGAGATGTGTAGTTGCCCATTTTAACATAACCTTTTCCTAGATATATTAATCCTTTCATTCCAAACTCTTTTTTATCACCTTTATCTCTTCCTATTATAACATCATAACCCATATAAGAACAAGGAGCAAGTTGTTTTTAATTTTAATTGTTTTGTATTTCAGTCAACCGTAATCTTTTTAAATGGCTCTTCTTTAAGAAACTCATGACAGAAAAAGAAACACCAGAAGCTAGGATTGATAACAATCCTGATAACAGAATTCCAAAAATTAAAAAAACAATTGCTAAAAATCCCTGGATAACCTCTACTTTTGTCTTGGGAATACTTTTTGTTATTTTGCTTATTTTAAATTTTACTGGAACTATTACTGGTGCTTTTTCAGGAGTTGATGCAGTTTCTGGAGATGTTGCTTCTTCAAAGATAGTTGATTTTATAGAATCACGAGGAGGTCAGGCTTCTGTTTCTCAGGTTAATGAAAAAGGTTTTCTTTATGAAGTTGTTTTATCAGTTGATGGTCAGGAACTTCCTGTTTACATTACAAAGGATGGAGAATATTTGGTTCCAAGTTTAATGCCTCTTTCAGAGGATTCAGCTGATACTAATGCAAACAATAATCAAAACAATCAACAAACTCCTCAGGATGTTCCTAAATCAGACAAGCCTGTTGTTGAGTTATTTGTTATGAGTCACTGTCCGTATGGAACTCAGGCTGAAAAAGGAATGATTCCTGTTTTTGAATTACTAGGAGATAAAATTGATTCAGAGATAAAATTTGTTTATTATGCAATGCATGGTGAAGTTGAAGTTGAGGAGCAGCTAACACAGTACTGCATACAAAAAGAGCAGGAAGATAAATATCTTGATTATTTGAAATGCTTCTTAAAAGAAGGAAATGGGAATGAATGTCTGACTGAGGCCAGTATTGATGTTTCTAAACTAAATTCCTGCAGAAAATCTGCAGATGAGGAATTTGATGTAACAAAGAATTTAGAAGATGAGGAATCCTGGTTAAGTGGAAGATTTCCTCTTTTTGATGTTCATAAAGAATTAAATGATGAGTATGGTATTGGAGGAAGTCCTACACTAGTAATCAATGGTCAGCAGGTAAGTAGCGGAAGAGATTCAGCAAGTTATCTTTCTGTTGTATGTAGTTCATTTAATAATCCTCCTGAAGAGTGTAATGAGGAATTGAGTTCTGCTTCACCAAGTGCTGGATTTGGATATTCAGAGAGTTCTGGTGGAAGTACTGATGCTCAGTGTGCTTAAAAATGAAAATTTCTGAATTAAATGTAGGTCAGGGAAATATCAATGTTGAAGGAACTTTAAAAGAGATTGGTGAAAAAAGAAGTTTCAATAAATTTGGAAGAGAGTTGTCTGTTGCTAATGCTATTTTAGAGGATGATTCTGGATTTATTAAGCTATCATTATGGAACGAGGATGTTGATAGATTTAAGGAGGGAGATAGAATAAGAATAGTTAATGGTTATGTTAATGAGTTCCAGGGAGAAAAACAATTGACATCTGGAAAATACGGAAAAATAGAGTTTGCTGGTGAAGGTGGTGAAGAGAGTGGAGGTGAATCTAGTGAATCTAGTGGTGGACAGAATGAGTCTCAGGAAAGTAAATCTGAGGAAGGCAGTGAAGATCAAAATAAAAAAGTAGTTGATGATTTTGAATCATCTAAAGAAGATGATGTCAATGAATTAGCAGAAGATCTTTCTGAGAGTGAAGAGGAATAGTTGAATATTATTGAAATTGTTTATTCTGAAATAATAATAATTAAAAACCCATGATTTCTTTGATTGATATTAAAAGGTGTAATAGTTATGCAGGTCATAGATTTTGGAGAGAGTATTAAAGTTGAAGATTTCTCTGGAGTTGATTTTGTTAGGGAGATGCATAGAATTGCAGAAAGATATCTAGCAGATGTTCACGAGGCCAGAAGATTAACTATTGATATGGATGGAGTTCTGATTTTTGATGATAATGCAATAACTACAGCAAGAATAGTTGCAGGGGATGAAGCTCAAAGAATGTTCTCAGAATATGCTGGGTTAAATATAAGAGCAGTTGCTCAGGGAGAAACATCTTATTGTTGGTATGCACCTACACTTTTTGTTGGGGATTTACTAAGAGGACTACAGCCTGAGATTAATAGTATTATTGGTGAAAATATGAGGCTTATTCCAGGGGCTGGTAGGACTATTGGATGTTTAAGAGAATTAGGATATGATATTGCAGCTGTAACTGCTGGACATCTGGAAGCTGCTAGATCTGTTTCAGAGAGAGTTGGAATTGAAAGAACAATTTCAACAGAATTAGGAGTTAGTAATGGATTGTATGATGGAAGTGTTAGAAGATTTATAGGAGGAAAACATAAACTTGAAGTTGTTAGAGAATTACTAGGTTATAATGGAACTCATTATAATGGAACTCATATTGGAGATAGCTGGTCTGATGTAGAAACATTAAAAGCTGTTCCAAATTCTGTGGCATTCAATCCTGGATGTGAATTTGCTTTAAGAAATGCAAGAATTTCAGTTTTAGGAACATCCTTATTAGGTCTATTGCCTTTTTTTGATGAAAGTGGAGCATATGACAGTGAGGTAGGTGAGGAAGATTTACCAAGAAAAATATTAATCATGGATAACAGAACTCAGGATTTAGCACAGTTACTAGCAGAATCTAGAGGAACAAAAAAAGAAATTGGAAGAATTTTGGACAGAACAATTAAATATGATTATGTGGAATCAGGAATCAGAAGAGTATTAGGTGAAAGAGGGGTGAAGTATAGGACCTCTGTTGATAGTTTTATGTCTCCTGAGGAATTTGATGTTTATGCAAAAAAGGCTTATAGAGAATTAGGAAGATAGAAAATGAAAAAAGTAGTTTGTATTGGAAGTTTGAATGTTGATATATTATTGTCAGTAGATGAGTTTTGTGAAGATGATGGAGAACAAGTAATAAAAAAGATAGATATATTTCCAGGAGGTCAGGCAGGAAATATAGCAGCTGGTCTTGGAAAACTTGGAAAAAATACTTATTTTTTTGGAAATATTGGAAGTGATAATTACACTAGAGTTTTATTAGATGATTTTGATAATTTAAATATTAATTATTCTTTTGCTAAAAAAACATATAATCCCAATAATTTTGTCTATTGTTTAGTTAATGGTTCTGGTGAAAGAAGACTTTATACCTATAATTATGCAGATTTTACAGCTGAAGATTTTTCTGAAGAATTGTATAAAGATACTGAATTTATTGTTTTTACAAGTCTTATAAAAGAGGATGTAATAGAAATTTATACTGAAATTGCAAAAAAAGCTAAAAGCAGAGGAATAAAAATTGCATTAGACCCAGGAAATATATTTGCAAGATTGGAATTTGAAAAATTAAAACCTCTTCTTGAATTCTGTGATTATTTTTTTCCAAGTTTAAATGAAGTTAAATTGCTCGTGGGGAGTATGGAGAATATATCAAATATAACAGAATTAGTACCAAATTTTATTGTTACATGTGGAGATCAGGGAGTAATGTTTTTTAAAGATAATAATGAGAATAAAATACCTAATCCAAAGAAAGTTGATAAAATAGATTCAACAGGAGCTGGAGATTGTTTTGTTGCAGGATTTATTGCTGGTTTATTGGATGGAAAAACAGAGAAACAGGCTATTAATTTTGCAATGCATGCAGCTTTACTCTCAATAACAAAAAAAGGTGCTAGATCAATGCCCTCAGCAGAGGAAATTAATAAGTTTTTATCAGAAGATATATATAAAGAGATATAATTATTCTTTTAAAGTAAATTTCTTAAATATTATAATATGGTTCAAAGAATTGAGGTTGTTTCAAAAATTTCTGATACAAGAGCTGAAATAATAAAAAGGAGAATTGAGAATTTAGGGATTTCTGTTAGTGATGTTAAACTGGCTGATGTTTATACTTTTGATTATGAATTCTCCTCTGAAGAATTAGGAAAAATTTCAAAAATACTTGTAAATCCTGTAACACAAGTTTGTAAAATAAATTCTCCTACTACTTTTGATGGAGATTGGGTTATAGAGATAGGATTTCTTCCAGGAGTTACTGATAATATTGCTAATACTGCACAGGAGTGTGTTCAAGATTTACTAAAGATTGATTTTGAGAAGGATATTGTTTTTACTTCACAGATGATTTTTTTAAAAGGCAATCTTCCCTATGAAGATGTGAAAAAAATTGCTGAAAATTTTTCAAATACACTAATTCAGAGATTTGATATTAAAGATAAAGAAGAGTATGAAAGAGAGGGAATGGATTACTTTGTACCAAGAGTTAAACTTACAGATGAGTTAAAAGTTAGTGATGTGGATTTTAATTTAGCTGATGAGGAGTTAATTGTAATGGGTAAGCAAGGTATTTTCGATGGTAACATGAGAAGAGGTCCTCTAGCTCTTGATTTAAATTCTATGAAAGAGATTAAGAGATATTTTTTAGAAAAAGAGAATAGAGTTCCTAAGGATATAGAAGTGGAAGCAATTGCACAAACATGGAGTGAACATTGCAAGCACACAATTTTTGCAAGCGAGATGGATGAAATTAAGGATGGAATTTATAGGGAATATATTAAAAAATCAACAGAGAGAATAAGAAATGAAAAAGGAGATGATGATTTTTGTGTTTCTGTTTTTAAGGATAATTCAGGAGGAATAGTTTTTGATGATGATTATATTATAACTGATAAAGTAGAAACTCATAACAGTCCTTCTGCACTAGATCCTTTTGGAGGTTCTATCACTGGAATTGTTGGAGTAAATAGAGATACAATAGGTTTTGGAAGAGGTGCAATGCCACTTATAAATAGGTATGGTTTTTGTTTTGGATATCCTGAAGATAAGGAAGTTTTATATAGAAATGAGAATAAGTCCAATCCTGCATTATCTCCCAGGAGAATTATGGAAGGTGTTATTAGTGGAGTTAATGTTGGAGGAAATTGTTCTGGTATTCCGACACCTCAGGGATTTGTGTATTTTGATGACAGTTATAAGGGAAAACCTCTGATATTTGTGGGAACAGTAGGATTGATACCTAAAGAAATTGCAGGCAAATCAGGATATTCTAAAAAAGCACAGTCTGGAGATCATATTGTTATGATTGGAGGGAGAGTAGGTAAGGACGGAATTCATGGAGCTACTTTTTCTTCTGAAGCTTTGGATTCTGGAAGTCCTGCAACTGCAGTTCAGATAGGAGATCCAATAACTCAAAAAAAACTTAGTGATGCTGTTGTAAAAGAAGCAAGAGATTTAAATTTATATAATAGTATAACTGATAATGGAGCAGGAGGGTTATCCTGCAGTGTATCTGAGATGGCTAGAGAGTGCGGAGGTTTTGTAGTGGATTTAGAAAAAGTTCCTGTTAAATACAGCGGTATACAACCATGGGAGATTTGGGTTTCAGAGAGCCAGGAAAGAATGACTCTGGCAGTTCCCGAAGAAAAAATTAATGATTTCTTGGAATTAATGAAAAAGAGAGGTGTTGAAGCAACAGTAATAGGAAAGTTTAATAACACTAGCAGAGCAGTTGTGATTTATAAAAATGAGAAAATTCTTGATATGGATATGGATTTTCTTCATGAAGGACTTCCAAAGAAAAGATTAATTACTTCTTATACAAGGGAAATTCATGAAGAACCCAATTTTTCCTGTCCTGAGGACCTTACAAATATTTTATTGAGGATGTTATCAAGACATAATATTGCAGGATTTGAGTTTATATCAAGACAGTATGATCATGAAGTTCAGGCAGGCTCAATATTAAAGCCGTTGCAAGGTGTAGGTGAGGTAAATTCCTATGCTTCTGTAACTAGGCCTTTGCTTGATTCAAAAAAATCAATTGTTTTAAGTCAGGGTATAACCTCTAAATATATCAAGATTGATAGCTATCATATGGCTGCATGTGCAATTGATACTGCTATAAGAAATGCAATTGCTGCAGGATGTGATTTGAATCATCTAGCTCTTCTTGATAATTTTTGCTGGTGCAGTTCTGATGATCCTGAAAGACTAGGGCAGTTAAAAGCTGCAGCAAAAGCATGTTATGATTACTCCGTAGTCTATAAAACTCCTTTTATTTCTGGAAAAGACAGTATGTTTAATGATTTCAAAGGATATGATAGTGAGAATAACAAGATAAAAATTTCTGTGTTACCTACTTTGTTGATTTCTTCTATCGGAGTTATTGAGAATTATAATAAAGCAATTTCTTTAGATGCAAAATTTGAAGGAGATCTTATCTATGTTATAGGAGAGACAAAAAAAGAACTTGGAGGAAGTGAGTATTACGAAGAAATGGATAAATTCTATGTTGGAAATTCAGTGCCTAAAGTTAATGCAGAAAAAGCTCTTGAGATTTATAAAGCTTTTAACAATGCTGTTGATAAAGAGATAATTTCAAGCAGTATGCCAGTTGATAAAGGAGGATTAGGAGTTGCTATTGCAAAAAAATGCATTGGAGGAAGACTGGGTGCTGAGATAGATATTATGAAATTAAACAAGACTGATGATTTGGATAGGAATGATTTTGCTTTGTTTAGTGAATCTCAGTCAAGAATTGTTGTTACAGTATCTCCTGATAAAAGAGAGGAATTTGAGAGGATTTTTTCAGGAGTAAGTTTTGCAAAAATAGGAGAGATAACTGAGAATGATTTTATTATAAGGAATAATAATAAGATTATTGTCAATACAAATGTTCATGAACTAGAAGAAAATTATAAGAAGAGGTTTAAAAATTATTAAATGATAGTAAGAAAATTATAGGAACTTGTGGAAAAATGAAACCAAAAATATTAGTTTTATCAGGTTATGGAATCAATTGCGAGAGAGAGACAAAATTTGCTTTTGATCGTGCAGGAGGAGAAGCAGATATAATTCATGTTAATGATCTTATTAGTAAAAAAACCAATCTAAGTGATTATCATATCCTGGTTTTTCCCGGAGGTTTTTCTTATGGTGATGATATTGGTTCTGGTAATGCAATGGCTAACAAGATAAAGTTGAATCTATGGGAAGAAATTGTTAATTTCATTGATTCAGGAAAACTTATGATTGGTATTTGCAATGGATTTCAGATAATTGTTAATTTAGGACTTTTGCCTGCATTAGATGGGCACAGTAGAAATGCGGCATTAACTTTTAATAACTCTGCTAGATATGAGTGCAGATGGGTGAATATTAAGAAGCAGAGTGATAAATGTGTTTTTACAAAGAATATTGATGAAATGAGTTTTCCAGTAGCACATGGAGAGGGTAAATTTTTTGCAGATGATAGAATTTTACAAAAACTTAATGAAAATGGCCAGATAATTTTTAGATATATAATGCCAGATGGAAGTCCTGCAAATGGAAGATTTCCTTATAATCCCAATGGATCTTTACAGGATATTGCAGGTATCTGCGATACAACAGGAAGGGTATTGGGAATGATGCCTCATCCTGAGAGAGCAATGTTCTCTGCAAACCTTCCTAATTTCCAAAAATTAAAAGAAAAATCTAAGAGAGAAAATTTAGAGATTCCTGAGTATTATGCTCCTGCTACAATGATTTTTAAAAATGCTGTTGAATACATTAAAGAAAATTTTGTAAATCAGGTTGAAAAAGAAAAAACAAATGATTTAAATAAGGGGACGACTTATTCAGAATCTGGAGTTGATGTTGATGAGAATCACTTAGCTAATGATATGATTAAAAAATTAGTTCCTTTTACATTTGATGATAAAGTGGTTAGCGGATTAGAGGGTTTATTTTCAGCAGGATATAGGTTTGATAGAAGCAAGGGGAATTTTGTTGGACAAAAGATAGTTTGTGTTGATAGTGAAGAAAGTCTTGGTATAAATATTCAGTCAGTGATTAAGGAAATAGAAAATGAGCAAGGAACACCTTTGTTTTTAACAGATTATCTTGCTTTTGGAAAACTCAGAGCAACAAATGCAGCTTCACTTGTACTTAAAATAATTGAAAATGCGAAAAATAAGAATAATAGTTTTATACCTCTTATTGGAGGAGAGGTTGCTGAAATGCCTGGAGTGATTAAAGAGGATGATTTTGAGATTGTCATTGTTTTTACTTATCAGACTAGCAAGTTTAAAAAAGGACTAATTGATATGTCAGGATTAGAGGGAGATATTTTAACAACCTCCAACGACAGTGTTGGTACAAAAACTAAACTTGGGCTTCAGTTAAATTTAGTTGATGGGTTGTTTAAAGATATGATTGGACATTCAGTTGGAGATGTTGGTGTTCAATCAGCAATACCTCTTGGTATTGCTATGTATGTTGGTCACTCTCCAGATTTTTATTATAAGAGGGAATTATCTGATAGTTACCCTAGGATAGTTCAATCATCTCAATTAATAAATTTAGATTTTAAATTCCATGAAAAAGATATATATTTTAAAGGCCAGTTTGATATTGTTGGAAGCATTTTAGGAATAGTAAAGGAAGAAGACCTGTTAACAGGAGAGAACATTGAAGAGGGAGATTATCTGATTGGATGGAAGTCATTTGGATTAAATACAAACGGATACTCTTTAATCAGGAAACTAGGTGATAAGGAGAAAATAGATTACAATGAGATGTTACCTGGAACAGGTATAAATGTTGGAGAGGCACTAATGCATCCTCATGAAGATTATAGAGAAGTTCTTAAAAATGCCAGAGATTTGTTTGGTAAAAATCTAAAAGGTGTAGCGCATATTACTGGAGGAGGAATCGAAGCTAACACAATCAGACTATTTCCAAAAAATAAAAAATTATCTATAAATATTGAGAGTCTTCCAGATAATCTCCTTTTTAAATACCTTCAACAGAAAGGAAATCTTTCTGAAGAAGAGATGGACAAAACATTTAACAGGGGCATAGGAATAGTATTTGTCGTAAATAAGGAATTCAATATAAACAATCTCCTGGAAGATTATCATTTAGTAGGTAGAGTCACAAAATAGAAGTTTTTTTAATACTTAATTAATTTTCTAATCTGAATTTATTTAGATTATTTGCTATTATAACTGCTGCTTTTCTGTCTTTTAGATAAGAGATTTCTTTTTCATTCAAATCCATTTTTTTTATTACTTTTTCATCAAGATTGTCAAGTATTAATGGAAGAATAAAATTGTCTTTCATTGCTTTTTTCTTTGACATGTGACATAGTTTGCTGTATTTTGCTATAATAGATTTCTTTTTTGCGTTTTTCTGATTAGACAGCCATATTTTTAGTATTCTTGATGGTCTTTTGTAAGATGTGAATTTTTTATTTTTTAATTTAGTTGCTGTTGAAATTCCTGCTGTTAGAAAGAAATTTTGGTAAACAAGAAATCTCCAGTGTTGTTGCCTGTAAATTCTTCCTTTGAACAGGTCTGATTTACTCAGAGATTCAATAGCATTATAAAGAGCCTTTCCTTTATATTCAAGAGGTATATTTTCTTCTATCCAAAGTGCTATTTCATTCAAATCCAGGTTTGAATTGTCATAAGCCCTTATAGTTTTTGAATCAGGAGGATTTTGAAATATCTTTTTTAGTGAGATGAATATTTCTTCCTGTTTTTCTCTTTCTGAAATTTCTGTTTTTAGAGATTCCTCTCCTAAGCTTATAACACTTTCTAAATCATTTAATAGAGCTCTTACGTCACCTCTTGATTTTTCAGCTATGAGGTTAATTGTCTCTGCAGATATTTGTTGGTTTTCTTTTTCAAGAACCTTTTTTATGATTTCAATAGAATTTTTAAATTCTATGTTTTTTAAATTAACAATATTGCATTTTTTTCTAAGCAGGGAGAATTTTTTCTTCCAGATATCATTAGCAGTTATTATTATTGGAAATTTTGTTTTTTCTATAAGAGCTATTAATTCTGGAAGACCTCCTCTGTCAGTTCCAGTTATTCCATCAGCCTCATCCATTAAAATTAATTTTCCTTTTTTGAAAAGAGGTTGTTGTAGAGTAACTGGTTTTAGTACCTCTTCTAGTTTTGCTCTGTTTCTTAAATCACTGGCATTTAGTTCAAATATCTCAAGTTTATTTTCTTTTGCTAAAGCTACAGCTGTACAGGTTTTACCAGTTCCAGGAGGTCCGTTTAGTATAATTGCTTTTTTTCTTGGAAATGTTTTTATAAATAATTTTATCTCCTGTATTGCTCTATTCTGTCCAATGATATCCTCAGTAGATTCAATTCGGTATTTCTCAACAAATGGCAGGGATTTTTCATTCATTTTTATTTTAATCCTTTTCCAGCAAGAACAAAACTAGCTAATAATGCTTCTAGTTGGATAAATTCATCACTTCCTTCAACTAATCTGAATTCAATCTCTCCTGTTTTCTCTGTTAGTTTTACTTTTAATTCATCATCAATCTGTAGATTCCATATCTCTTTCTGAACTGATTTTATTATATCTGTTCCAGATATAGAGTCTCTTAGCATAACATCAAGTAATTTTTCTTTTGATTTTAAAAAATCTCCACTTAGTGCATATTCTAGGACAATTTTAATATCTGCTGGTTTAGCACTTGATATTAAGGTATTAATTAGATCAGATGTTATTGTTGGAGAGATAGATGCACTTGCCTGCAATAGGTTTATTGCTCTTCTACAATCTCCCTCACTTGCTTCGTATAATGTCTCAATTGTTTTATCACTTATTTCTAGATTTTCTCTTTCAATTATTAATTTTATTCTTTTTTCAATATCTTTCTGGGAGAGTAATTTGAATCTGAAAATTACACACCTCGATTGGATAGGGTCAATGATTTTTGAAGAATAATTACAAGATAGAACAAATCTGCAGGTAGTTGTGAAGTTTTCCATTGTTCTTCTTAAAGCCTGTTGAGCTTCTTTTGTTAGAGCATCTGCCTCATCTAAAAAAATAACCTTAAAAGGAACATTTCCAAGTGCCTTTGTTCTTGCAAAATCTTTGACTTTCTGCCTTATGACATCAATTCCTCTCTCATCACTGGCATTTAATTCAAGATAATTTTCTCTCCAGTTAGTACTGAAAAGCTCTTTAACTATTATTAGAGCAAGTGTTGATTTTCCAGTTCCAGCAGGTCCTGCAAGAAGCAGATGAGGAATATTCATTGCTTTTGTAAGGTTCTGAACTTTTTTTACAATATCATCCTGCCCAACCATTTCTTCAAATTTTTGAGGTCTATATTTTTCTGTCCAGATATTTGAGGGTTCCATTTTGTCCGTCTTTTTTAAGATATTAATTTTATGAGGGATTGTTTTATAAATATTGTTATGTTATAATTTGTATTTAGAACTCTTATCTTTGTCTTTTTTTCTTTCTCTTTCTTTTAACTAGTTTTATTCTTTTTCTCTGCCATTTCCAGCGCATCTGACGCTTTTTTTTCCATCTTCTGCTTGAACGTTTCATATTAAATAATTCTGTCTGATTCTATAAAAACTTATTGAGAATTTTATTTATAAAGCTTTAGGTTGCTATGCTATCCAGAGACCTTGCATTAAGATTTCTGGCAGATTGTTCAGAAAAAGGTCTGACCTCTAGGATTCTTTGCCAGTAACAGGTTTCATCTTCATCACATAACTGGCTGTAGTGATATTTTCCACAGTCATGATCCTGTAGAATTCGTTGAGATTTAATAATTCCGAGTTCAGGAGGTTTTTCTGAATTCAGGACAACCCACTGTCCTCCATCACTTACAGCACTGCAAAAATAATCAACTTTTACTAGGTATCTCACTGTGTCATAAAATAACCTCCGTTTACTGGTATTACTGCTCCTGTTATATAACTTGAATCAGAAGAAGCTAGAAAAGCTGCTGTTTTTGCTACTTCCTGGACTGTTCCAAATCTTTGTTGAGGTATTTCTTCCATGTAGGAAAATTTTTTTTCACTAGGTAATTCAGCTGTCATTCCTGTGTCTATGAATCCAGGAGCAATGCAATTAACTCTTATAAATGGAGCAAGTGATTTTGCAAGGTCTATGGTAAGTTTTTCAATACCTGCTTTTGATGCTCCATAACCAGGACTGCTAGTAGGTTCTCTTGCTTTTACAGAACTTATATTGATAATAGAACCTGAGCTTTGTGGAATCATATAACCAGCAGCTACATATGAGCAGATAAAACTTCCTGTAAGATTAACATCTAATTCTTCCCGCCAACCAGATAGATTATTCTCAAAACCTTCAAACCACTTTTCAGGACTTTTTACAGGAAGAGTTCTTCTTGAATTAATGCCTGCATTATTAACAAGGATATCTAAACTTCCAGATTTTTGGTGGAATCTTTCAAATGCAGAAAGAACTCGGTCTTTATTGCTTACATCACATTCTATTGCATAGCCATCTACAGAATATCTGGTTTTTAACTCCTCTAGCACTCTTTCTACTTCTTCCTGATTTCTTGAAATCAAGCCTAGAGTATACCTTAGTCTGGCAAATTCTTCAGCAATAGCTAATCCAATTCCCCTTGAAGCACCTGTTATTATTGCAGTTTTCATTTTATTCTTATACTCTTTCCTAAAAATTTAAAATAATCATTAAATGCTTTTTTGAATTTTGGTTCAATTTTGCATGTTTTTTTTAATCTTTTCAGATATTCAGGACTTTCATAAAATTCTTTATGTATTCTTTTTTGCAGTTGTTTTATTTTTTTATCTGAGATAGTTTTGTGGTTGTAAATTAATGTGTTTCTGTCATGTTTTTCCAGATTTTTTTCAAATTTGTATTTTTCAGCCATCTCTTCATAGAATTTGCTTAAAGGAATTGGAGTAAAAATTCCTATGTTTAACTGATGAAGTGGAAGATTTTTCAAATTTTTTGCATTTTTAAGAATTATTTCTTCTGTTTCCCATGGAAAACCAATTATATAGTATCCCTGATTCAGTATTCCTGCTTCAAGAGCATTTTGTAGAACTCTTATTGTTTGTGAGTTAGTAGTGAATTCTTTTCCAACTTTTTTATTCATTTTTTCTAATGCATGGTCATCAGTAGATTCAACTCCCCATGCAATTTTATAACAACCTGCTTTTTTCATTAATTTCAGCAAATCAGGATTTTTATCAACTGTTGCAATATTACTCATGCAGTACCAGTTTGCATTGAGATTTCTGTTTATCATTTCATTGCATAACTCTCTTGCTTTTTTAGGTATTGCTGTGAAATTCAAATCCATGAAATAAAAAATACTAACACCTTTTTGTTTTAATCTGAACATTTCATCAACAACTTTTTTAGGAGATTTGAAAGAGAGTCTGTTTCCCCAAAATCCTGCATTATCACAAAACTTGCAGTTATTATAACAACATCTGCTATATTCTACTATTGCATAATGAGGGTTTTCTGATAAAGGCGGTATTGAAATTCCTTTATAAACTTGTTTTAAGATTACTGGAAATCTAAGTGTATCTGGCAGAGAGTCTAGATTAAAAATTCTATTTCTAATTCCAGTGAATGTAAATTTATTGTTTTTTTTGTAGAAGATTCCTTTAACTTTCTCGTAGTTTTTTCTATTTTCAATTTCATATAACAATTCTCTAAAAGTTTCTTCACCTTCTTTTACTACAGAAAAATCAAACACAGGATCAATTTTTTCTTTTAGAAATGTTGGATATCTGTTACCAGCTATGTTTATTATTTCAGGAAATTGTTTTTTTAGAATTTCAGCGATTTTTTTCCCAAGAGTGTATTGGCAGGTATACATTGAAAAAGCTGCTACATCTGGTTTGAATTCAATAATTTTTTCAATGAATTTTTCTTTATTCATTGCTGTTGTTTTTCCATTTTTTTCATCTATTGGTGTAAATAATTCAACTTCATGACCCTGTTTTTTAGCTACAGCTAAAATACTCTGAAGACCATAAGGTTCACTTACTGCATGCTGTATTTTTGGGTCTGTTTCAATTTTTTGAGGATATATTCCTGCTATTTTCATTTTAGGTTTTTTTGTTTTATTTCACAACCTCTAATTCATAATACACCTCAGAGTAAATATTCCAGAAAAAAATATTGAGGAATTTTTTAAAAGGGATAAATTTAATTATTTTTTTATGCAGATTTTTAACACCACTAAAAAAATTGTTTCTTAATTCAACTTTTCTAATTTTAAATCTTGCTTTACTATAATATGAATAAGTGAGTCCATCCTGAAAATAATCAAAACTATGTTCTGTGAAAAATCTTACATGTGTTGGATCTCGATATGCAGCTTCATATCTAAAATAAGGTGCATAAATCTTGATAAAAGCTCCTGGTTTGCAGATTCTCCATAATTCTTCGATTAGAGGCATGAAGTTTTTAACATGTTCAAGAATATGCTCGCATTTTATCTCTGATACAGAGTTTGATTTAAAAGGCAGAGGTGTTTTTTCAAGATCCCAGACTAAATCAACATTTGGAAGAGGTAGTCTGTCAATATTTATGAAATCCTCATAAATTTTTTCTCCACATCCAAAGTTAACTTTTAGATTATCTGTTTTAGTTAATACAGAATTTCTAGGTTCCTGATTGATTTTTTGTATTTGTATTGACATTATTAATTTAAGTTTATCATTGATATATTAATTGTCAATATATTTACTTACTCAGATATTTGAATATAAACAGGATAAGGACATATAGTGAGAATATATTTTTTTGAGATTATTCCATTATTCCCAGAATATGATGCAGAAGTTTGTCAGAATCAAGAGATATTCTTTCTAGAGAATCTATTGAGAATCTTTTTTGGCTAGTTTCTATTTCAAGTGTTTGTTCAGCACAAGATACTCTGATTCCTAATTCTTTAAGTTCTCTTTCTTTTTCAAGTATTTTCTCTAGAAGACTCTCAGCCCCTATTCCTGTTCTGAACTCAACTATAGCATCTTTTCTTAATCCAAGTTGTTGATATCTTGAATTAAGGACCATTTTTACTGTTCCTCCTAGGGGCAATCTGTAACTTCCCTGATTAAGGGAGACTTCTTCAGAATAAGGAGATGAACCAGTGTTGTAGATAGCAATCATCGGGCCTTTTTGTTCTATTTCTGTTTTATCACTTTTGTTCTTTTTTGGATTTGCCATATCTATTGTAGTAAGTTTTTGATGAGAGAGGTTAAGGATAGTCATTGAACAATCAGGAGGTACTGTTAGTTTGCTTCCTGGCCTGCATAAATAAATTACTGTTTCTTTTTCTGAAGATATGAGCATGGTACCATATCCTAGAAATTCATAAATCTCCTGAATAGGGAAGTCTCCTGGAGGATGGTGATGCCCCATTGTTGATGCAAACATATAACCTCCCCTGTTAAAAGGAAGATTCCAGAGAGTTGTTATGTTTGGTATTTTTTGAGAGGGTTTTTTAGGAGAGCTTTCCATTCCTTCATAAGCATAAGGAATATTAAGAAATCCTCCTCTTGAGTCGTAGATTCTTTCATAGAAATCTCCTCCATATCCAACTATTTCAGATAGAAGTCTTTTTTTTGTTCTATAATGTCCTGATTTTCTTAATCTTTTAATTGTTCCTGTTGCTGTCATTATATTTCTGCATAAGCTCTTACAGGAGCAGCGTCACCTCTTTTAAAGCTTATTGGAACAGAGAGTAATCTACAGGTTTTTCCATTAATAGAATCTCTTAATTTTCCTAGGTTAAATAAAGTTTCAAGAGGTAAAACGTCTCTTGCAAATAATAATCTATGTACTTCGCTATTGCTTCCAGAGGGATCAACAGAAAAACTATCAATTCCAATTATGTTTAGGCATTGTATCCTTGAAAGAATATATTCAGCAGCTTCAGAGGTTAGATATGGAAAGCTTTTTTCAAATTTTAATTTTTCATTTTCAGAATCTCCTGTATGTTCTTGCATTTCATCACAAAATCCAGTATAAAGAATAACTGCTCCTGTTTCAGGAGATAAGTCTAGTGAGCCTTCTAAATCTCTGGGTCTTATCTCTCTTTTTTTTCTGTGAGAAAGATCTGTTTGTGTTAAATCAACTAAACAGAAGGAGTTGATGAATTTTTCAATTTCATAGGAATCTATTGTTTTTCCTCCTGGAATTTTATGGCTAGGAGCATCTATGTGAGTGCTGTGATGATTTCTTATTTGCATATAAGAGAAACCTGATCTGTATCTTCTTTGTAAGCAACTGCAACCACTTCCAAAACCAGATTCATCAATAATATGGTCTTCAGAATCTTCTACTCTTGCAGCAGTCCTTACTATCTCTGGACTGGGATCAGAGGGATATTTGAGCATGTCTTCATGAAATGGATAGGATATGTCAATTATCATGGAAATTATTTTTATTTATTAAAATTTATGTAGCAGTAGCATAAACATCAGAAAGGTTTCCTTCAAATGGAAATTCTTCATAAATTCTGTATATGGTGTCTAGATTTTGTATAGCTCTTCTAAAATTTGTTCTCGGAGCCTGGCCTCTTTCTATTGCTTTTTTGAAGAGTTCAAATACATTTGCGTATTCTTCAGATTTAGGATTGCTATGACCATACCAAGGTCTTCCATTAGAATCTATAACAATTCCTTCTTTAAAATCAATAGTAACTACTGTTTCAATACCTTTTTTTGATCTTAAATATACTCTTAATTTTTTTGTGTCATCTTTTTCTGGATCTTTTAGTTTGTCAATGAATTTTATCATTTTAAAACTACCTGTAGCATCTTCATGAAATAAATTGCCTTGTATTCCAAATTCAGTTTCAACATAAGTTTCAACATCATAACCTGGAAAAGCACTGTATTTAGCACTTTTTATCTCTCTCACATTTCCTCCTATATTGCTTATTACTCCAAATAAATGAACACCCATATCAAGAAGAAGTCCTGTTCTGTTATCTCTACATAATAGGCTTCTTGTTCTTTGTTTATCAGGATTATCGACCTCTTTAGTAACAGCCTCTATTTTTGATATTCCTCCATATTCAGCAATCAGCTCTCCAAGGCTTTCATAAAAAGCAATTGTTGCTATTTTAGCTGAGTAATGTTCAGCATCCATTTTTATAAATCTAGGAGATTGTGATGAAACAGGATTATCTGATTCGACTATTGTTTCTAGTTCTGAAAGTTGTTCTCTATCTGCTCTATGGTTCTCATCTGTGACAACAACAGTTGGTTTTTCGCATAATATATGAATACCTTTTTTCATTAACTCTCTAACATAATCTAAGTGAGTACTATTTTTTGTGAAAATTGCAACAGCATCAAAATCAGTTTCAGGAATTACAACATTTCCGTTCTGGCAGATTTGAAAGTAGTCAAGACCGTCTCTTAATCTTTGTAAGATCTGCCAAGAACTTTGTATTTCTTTATCAGTATTCTTTTTTCTCCAGTTTCTTTCCTCTTTATTCGCATTTTCTTTTTCATCTATCTTACTAACCAGTCTTTTTTCAGCATCATCTTTTTCAGGTTCTCTTCCGCAAATTCCGATTAATTCAAATCCAGGATTGTAACCATTTAAAATAACAGGAAAAAACTTAGCCAAAGCCCATTCGGATGTATAGCCTATTTGTAGTAATCTCAGAGTCATGAGGAAAAAACAAAAAAAAAGCATTTATTAATTGTCCATATTTTTCTTGACTAGTATATTAGACACATTAAAAAATAAAAAGTATATCTAAGGATTAAAATTAATACAATAGGATATTAGATATATATCCCAATATTTCCTATATTCTATATATTCACAAAACATTTAAATATTGATATATATACAAGATAGAGGATTTAAAGATTTTAAGATGAAAAGAAAGATAATAAGACAGGGTCATAATACCATGACAATAACTCTTCCATCTGAATGGATAAAAAAACTTAATCTAAAGCCTGGAGATGAAATAGATCTTAGTGAGGATGAGAACTCACTTATAATAAGTTCTGATGGAAATAATAAGGAGAAAAGTGCAACTGTGGATATTACGAATTTTACAATACCTCTTCTCTGGAGATTTGTTCAGTCAGCATACAGAGCAGGATGTAATGAGATAAAAATAACTTTTGATCCTGTTCACAAGAATTGTGAAGATGCATATCATTATTACACAAGTAATTTTGATTATAAAATACTAGGAGAAAAAATACCTCCGAAACCAGCTTTAGTAATGATTCAGTCAGTAGTTGACAGATTCATAGGGCTTGGAATAATAGAGACTGGAAAAAATTACTGCATTATAAGAGAGCTTGGAGAACCTACAATAAAAGAGTTTGAGAATAGTCTTAGAAGAATTTTTCTTGTTATTCTTCAGTTGTTTGAAAGAGTAACAGAAGCTATTGAGAGTAATGAAACCACTGATGTTGGTCTTTGTAAGGAACTTCACACTATTGATCTTAATATTGATAGATTTGTTGATTACTGTTGCAGGATTTTAAATCAGATAAAAGGGCATTTTTCAGAAAGTAAAAAAATCCTTTTGTTTTCAACACTTTTTATACTTGAACTTATTGGTGATGAATTTAAATATATTGGGAAACATCTGGCAACTACTAAGAAAAATGTAAAAGATACTCTGTTGTTTGCTGATAAAATAGAGGAACATTTTAAAACTTATTACAAACTTTTTTATAAATTTGATAAATCTCTTGCTATTGAACTTGGAAAAAAAGATTTTGATGTTTACAGCCAACATTTTAAGAGTAAAGAGAAATTAGAGGGAGAGAGCAGAAGCATTGCAAGACATTTTATGATGATAGGAAAATTCACTTGGGCCCTTGCAGAATTAAGAATACAGATGGAATTTTGATTTTTATTGTGTTAGTTTTCTTATGTTATACCAAGTCCATTTTGCCCCATTGTATAGGGATACTCCAACATTCTCAGTGAATCTTCCAATGTTATAAATACCTTGAGTTAAGGAGTTATCTGAAAAATGATCAAATGGAAGTGGTTCAAGATATTTAGGTTCTTCAATATATCCATGAATTTCAAATCTATTAATTCCCTGTTCTTCTAGTTCTTCTTGAGATTTTTTTACTGAAAATTCAGGATCATTTTTTAATATCTCAAACATCTTATCTGCTTTTTCTTCACTATAACCTTCACTACTTTTTGTTTTTAGGTAATTTTCTATCCTTTTCATTAAAACTGATTTCTGAAAATCATCAAGCTCAGGAACCATTGATTCATATCCATAATCAGAAGGTATTTTGTTGCTCTCTACAGCATTTAATGCATTTTCTAGTACATATTTTGCAGTGTAATAATCCATGTCTTTATTTTCAATGTCTATTAGATTACCCTTGTTATTGACTAGTTGTAGTTGATCTCCTTTAGAATAATAAATATTTTTTCCTGGTTCACCAAGTTTATTAATTATAATAACTCCTCCATCAGAGGTTATGAAAACTTCATGTTCTTTATTGCTGTAAGCCAGACTTATTTTTTTATTTTCTAGTTCTATTCCATAAGAATTCAAATAAGAATCTAATTTTTCAAAATATTTCCCTGTTTTTACATAATCTTCTGTTTCAAGAATTCCTAGATCACGGTAATTTACTTTAATAGAATTCTTATTTTCAGGATATTTATACTCTACTCCTGGTAATTCAGTTATTTTTCCTTTTCCTGTATAAAGCCCTTGTGAGAAACTCAGGGAATTGCCTTTTTCATCTTTTATAGTTATAGTGTCAACAAAACCAATCTCTTTATTGTCATCAATAATAAATCTCTCAATCAGATCATTATGTACAGTTATCTCCATATCTTCTTTTGGGTCTTTTATCTCAACTAAATTTACACTATCTCTGATATAGGTTGTTGCTTTTTCAGGAACTCTTAAATCAGTGATGAACTCAACATCTTCATTTACTTCATAGGTGACTGATCTTTCATTATCATGAAAAGAAGAATATCTAGTTTCTTTTTTAAGGATTTTTTTTGTCTGTTTTTTTACAATTTCTCCATCAAACTCTGAGACAGTGTTTCCTTTATTGTCTTTTTCAGTTATTTTTTTCCCTTTAATAGAAATCTTCTCTCCATCAATAGTTACAGTAAAAGGTTCTGATTTTTCAGAATCTTGAACACTTTCGTAACTATTATCCTTTATCTCAAAGTAGTTTCCTATAGCAATTATTGTTTTGTCTTCTAATTTTTCAATATCACCTGTTAAAACAGCGTTATTAATAGAAAGTCCTTTTTCAGATATTTCTGCTCCTGAAAAATCAGAGAGCCTAAAACTTGTGGAATGTTCTCCTTTTAATCTTACATTCTCTCCATCAAAATCCTCAATAACAGCTCCTCTGTCATTTATTTCATGAATTTTGAACCACTGTTTTTTAATATCCGGATTTTTATTTAGAATAGAGGGATTTTTTTGTATTCTTTTGTCAAATTCATCTAAAACATTTTGATTAGCAAGAGAATCCTTATCAGATTTTATTCCATTAATTAAAATAAAGTCATGGAAATTTTTTAGTTCTTCAGAGGAACACTGAGCAAGATTCTCAGGACATTTCTGGGCTGAGATAAATGATACTAGAAACAAAATAATCAGGATTAATGTAACCTCTTTTTTTATCTTTCTCATTAGTAATTAAAAACAGGAAGATATATAAATTTTTATGAAACCTGAGCGTGTCTAAGAATTAGTATAATATCTTTATTATCAGCTCTTATTAATATTCTAATCTGATAGCCTAACACTCTCGCTGCTATCCTTGTTTGCATAGCAATAGTTGTTCTTGCGTGAAGTCTGTCTCCTTGCCAGTTTG
>WJLK01000093.1 GCA_014728565.1 Candidatus Pacearchaeota archaeon | reverse complement strand
GAAACTTATAGAGGAATATTTTCCTGCTGATTTAGTTTTAGAGGCAACAGAACAAACTAGACTTTGGTTTAGTCTACTTCAAATATGCAGTTCAATTGTTTTTAATAAAAGCTCTTATGAAAATGTATATGTTCATGGAATGATTCTTGATTTTCAGGGAATGAAAATGTCAAAATCACTAGGGAATATAATATCTCCTTACCATGTAGTTGATAAATTTTCATCTGATATTTTCAGATATTATATATGTGGTATAACTGCAGGGGAGAATATTAATTTCAACTGGGAGGATATAAAACAAAAACAGAGAAATCTCCTGGTTTTAATGAATATTGGAAATTATCTTAAAGATTTATTAAAACAAACTAAATTAAAAAAATCAGGAAAATTAGATATTGAAGAAAAATACATTTTATCAAGATTAAATTCAACTACTGAAAAAGTAACTGAATTATTTGAAAAATATGAACTTGATAAGACAATTAGTGAGATAGAAAAATTATTTTTAGATTTGTCAAGAGTTTATATTAAAATAACAAGAGATAAGAGTGTTGAAAAACCAGGAGTTGTTGCATTCACCATCCATGAAATCTATCTCAAATGTCTGCAGATGTTTTCAACAATCTGTCCCCTTATAACAGAACATCTATGGCAGAACCTTAGGAAAGAAAATATGGTTAAGGAAGAATCTGTTCATCTAACTAAATGGCCTAAATCTGATAAAAAATCAATTGATAATAAACTTGAAGAAGATTTCAATACAGTTCTTGAAGTTATTGAAAAAGGTCTTGCTGAAAGAGACAGACTGAAGATAGGATTAAAATGGCCTCTGAAAAAAGCTGTTGTTGAATTACAAGTTAAACTTACAAAAGAGTTACAAGAGATAATAAAAAACCAGATTAATGTTAAAGAACTTGAAGTCAGATATGGTAAAAAAGAAATAGAAGTTACTTTAAATACAGAAATGACTCCTAAGTTAGAGGCAGAGGGCTATGCAAGAGAGATAATCAGGAAAATTCAGGCATCTAGAAAAAAAGTAGGATTTGTTAAAAGTGATAAAATTAAATTAGCTGTTTCTTTAAAAGGTCTTGAAAAACTAATAAAAACCCAGGAAAAATTTATCAAAGAGAGAGTAAATGCAAATGAGATGGTTTTTTTCAAACATACTTTTAGTGATAAAATTAAGGGCAGGGAATTAAAAATAAGTTTTGAAAAAATTTGATATTTTTCAGATTTTGAGAAATCATAAAAATTAACCTTTTTAAAGTAGTCCTTAGCTTTCATTGCATCAGAGTAGTTTAAATAGAGGTATTGTTGAAAGTTGCATTAAAAAATCATTTTTACCGACGGTAAATTTCTTAGATATTTCATAACACTATGTTTTAATGACAAAAAGATTTAAATACTTCAGTTAAATTATAATACCATCTAAAGGGTGAAAAAATAATGACAAACAAGGAGAAAGGGTGTCTGAAAGCATGATAGTCAAGGATGAATTTTTAAGTAGACTTAGAAAAATATTTGATTTAAATTTATATGAGGTAAGAGTGTGGACTGCATTGTTATCAAGAGGTGTTAGTACTGCTGGAGAGCTAAGTAATATTTCTGATGTTCCAAGAAGCAGAACATATGATATTCTAGAGACATTAGAAAAAAAAGGATTTATTGTGATGAAGCTTGGTAAACCAATAAAATTCGTAGCTCTTAAACCTGAAGAGGTAATAGAGAGAGTTAAGAAAAATTTAATAAGTGATGCAAATGAAAAAAGCAAGAGACTTGAGAAGTTAAAAGGAGAAGATATTCTTGATGAATTAAACTCTTTATTTACACAGGGTGTTAAGTTTGTAGAACCTGCAGATTTATCAGGAAGTGTTAAGGGAAGACAGAATGTTTATAATCACCTTGATATGATGGTGAGAGAAGCTGAAAAAACAATTACAATTGTAACTACTGCTATGGGTCTTAATAGAAAACTAGAAGCACTAATGCCTGGTCTGGAAAAAGCAAAAAAAAGAGGAGTTAAGATTAGAATTGCTGCTCCTGTAGATGATACAAACAAAGAGGTTGCAAATGATTTAAGCAAGGTTGCAGAAGTAAAAAACATGCCAAAAATAAGGGCAAGATTTGCAATTGTTGATTCAGAGCAATTACTATTCATGGTTTTAGATGATGAAAAAGTGCATCCTAACTATGATGTAGCTGTCTGGCTTTCTACTGATTTTTTTGCAGAAGCAATGGAGCAGTTATTTGAAGCTGCATGGAAATCTTTTAAATCAATTTAAATAAAGAGGGCATATAGTAATAAAATGGATGATCTTGACAGGTACCGCCGTGACCTTGATAAAATAGACAAAGGACTTCTTGAATTATTACTTCAAAGGCAAAATATAGCTAAAAAAATTGGAAATTATAAAAAAAAGAATAAACTTAGAGTTGTAGATAAAAAAAGAGAAAAGATAGTTTTTGAAAAAATAAACAGTTATTGTCAGGAACATGGATTAAATAAAAATTTCTGTAAATCTATTTTTAAAAAAATAATAAAAAATTCAAGAAATG
The DNA here is from genome assembly GCA_014728565.1 of Candidatus Pacearchaeota archaeon. Taxonomy (GTDB): domain Archaea; phylum Nanobdellota; class Nanobdellia; order Pacearchaeales; family GW2011-AR1; genus ARS1285. Next base: position 104 of record WJLK01000093.1, on the reverse strand, counting down.
TTCAAAAATGATTACTGAAGACCAGCTGGGAAAGATATATGATTATTATAAAAATTGTCCAGAAAAAGCAAAAGAAAAAACAATGCATGATGAAGATTTAGATG
>WJLK01000001.1 GCA_014728565.1 Candidatus Pacearchaeota archaeon | reverse complement strand
GATAAAAATAGCCCCTCCAGGATTCGAACCTGGGTCTGATGCTCCAAAGGCATCGATCCTTGACCACTAGACGAAGGGGCTGACAGAATCCTTAGTTTTTCTTTATTTATAAAGTTTTTTTTAGTTTAATGTTTTTTGTATCTTCCTCTTGATTCTACTGTATTTAATCTCCCAAGTATTTTTTTATAATCTCTGGATTTGTAGTTTTTTAGTATAATCTCAGTAGCTTTGTAAGCTATTTTAAAATGCTTGGCACCTAGAGCTTGTTTCAGCAGATGGAGATCAACTGCTTTATCTTCTATTTTGTAGGAGTGAAAAGCCAGTCCAAAATCAATAAAATAAACCTGATTATTTTTTAAAATCATATTGCTTGTTGTGAGGTCTCCATGAATAATATTCTGGTCATGAAGCTTGGAAATGTTCTGACCTATATTTTTGCAGATATTTTTCCAGTTAAGTTTCTCAAGATTTTCAGATAGTTTTTTGCCATTTATATATTCCATTGAAATAATCTCTTGATTATCAGTCTCTAGAATTTTTGGAACTGGAATAATGTTCCGAAGCCTGCTTATGATTCTTGCTTCTGATTTTGTTCTTTTTTTTCTTAAATTTCTATCTAACTTTTTTACTCTATAATTCTTTTTTACTCTCTGCTTTTTTATTATATTTTTTTCTAAAAATATAATAGCTTCTGCACCTTGTTGCATTATCATGATTTTTTTAATAGAAATCTATTTAAATATCTAATTATTTGTATAAGAAAAGATGGTGGATATTAATATTAATTTTGATAAGAAATTTGCTTATTTTTTAACAGGTATTTTAATAATAGCAGTTATAGCAGGATTAATAATTGCTTATGGAGGTACAAATCCTGTTGTTCACGGCCATGACCAAGGTGAGTTAGAGGGAGTTTGCTTAAGTGATGGAACCAACTGCCCTTCTTTAGGAGAACTTGATTGTTATATTAAGGAGAAGGATGTTAGTTCAGGAGCTAAGGTTTGTTGTTTTCTTGATGATGGTTATATTCCTGTATCTTGGGTCGCAAATGAATCAACTCAGCCTAGGACTGAATTTAAAATAGATGCAGAAGGTAGATATTGTGTTGATTTTACTAATGTAAATGGTCCTATTAAAATAAAATGCTGTAAAGGAACTTTGTCTTAAAAATGGATGAAATTATTATTGGAATTGAAAAAAAGAATCTATTGTTGGTTTTTGGATTGATAGTTTTTTTAATTGCAGTTGGATTATTATTTGCTTATGGTGGTTCTGATCCTAGTGAACATGGTCATGATTCAGGTGAGTTAGAGGGAGTTTGCTTAAGTGACGGAACCAACTGTCCTTCTTTAGGAGGAACTCTTGATTGTTATAAAAATGAAACTAACGAAGGAGAAGGTTTTAATCTTCGTTGCGATATTGGTTATGTTGCTGTAAGTTGGACTTCTCAGGATTTTACAAGGGAAACTGATTACAGAACCTTTGCAGGTCCTAGAGATGCTTTTCGTTTCTTTCATATATCTAGTGGGGAAATAACTTCTATTAAATGTTGTAGATTTACATAAGATGGGGAAAATAAGAGTAAAAATAAAGAAAAAGGATTTTTGGTTTTTAATAATAGTTTTTGTGTTTTTAATTGCAGTTGGATTGTTAGTTGCTTATGGTGGTTCTAATCCCAGTGAGCAGGGCCATGATTCAGGTGAGTTAGAGGGAGTTTGTTTAAGTGACGGAACCAACTGTCCTTCTATAAGTAGAAGTCTTGATTGTTATGATTATTCAGAAAATATTGGTGAATCTGGGCATCATAATGAAGAAGTTTGTTGTAATAGTGGTTACGAGGCTCTGGGATTTGTATGTGGAGATGAGGATTATGGACATAGATATACTAGTGGAGGTCAATGCATCACTTTTTATGATGTTGCTCCATATAGTGGAGAGGATACCGTAACAATCCGTTGCTGTAAGTAACTAGAACTTGATTTTTTTTCCGAATTTTTTCATTATTTTCTGCATCTGTTTCTGGGAAAGTCCCTGAGACATATCAAGGTCATTAATGTCAGAACCTGTTGCCAGGTCTTTTAGAACTTTGTATTGTTTTAACAACTGCCTTATATCAGTGGTGGTTGTTCCAGAACCTTTTGCTATTCTCTGGAGTCTTTTGGTTTGTTTCTCTATTATCTCAGGATTATCTATTTCTTCATGAGTCATAGAGTCAATCAGATACTGCCATTTTTTTAATTTCTCTTCCTGAACACCCATTAGATTTTCAGGAATTTTTGCTTTTCCAAATCCAGGAACCATCTCCAGCATCTTGGAAAAACTTCCCATGCTTCCCATTTGTTTAAGTTGTTCCTGGAAGTCTCTTAGGTTGAATTTTCCTTTTTCTAGTTTTGTTTTTAGTTTTTTCTGGGATTTTTCATCTACTGCACTCTGGACTTTTTCCAGAAGTCCTTCTAGGTCACCTAGTCCAAGAAGCCTGGAGATAAAGGACTTAGGATTAAATGTTTCAAATTCACTTGGTTTCTCTCCTGTTCCAATAAAAAAAACAGGAGCTTTTGTTTCATTGCATGCTGTTAGAGCACCTCCTGCTTTTGCAGTTGAATCCATTCTTGTTATTATCACTCCATTAATACCACAGGTTTCCTGGAATTTAGAAGCCTGGTTTTTTGCAGCTTGTCCAATATCTGCCTGAATAGTCAGCAGTTTATAATCAGGTTTTATCTCTCCAGTAAGGTTTGAAATTTCATCAACAAGTTCCTGGTCAAGATCATGTCTTCCTGCTGTATCAATTATAACAAGGTCAAATTCCTTTAATTGTTTTTTATAGTTATTGTATATATTGACTGGATTTTTTTCATTTTTGTCAGTAAAAACAGGTGTTTTAATTTGTTTTCCTAGTTGTTCTAGCTGGTCAGAAGCTGCTGGTCTGTGGACATCCAATCCAAGAAGAGCTGTTTTAAAACCTCTTTTGCTGTAGTAAGAAGCTAGTTTTGAGGCAGTTGTTGTTTTTCCTGCTCCGTATAATCCTATTAACATTATTTTTGTTTGTTTTCCTTTTTTTAATTCAAAGTCATGTTTTTCTCCTCCCAGAAGTTTCAGTATTTCATCATGGAGAATCTTAGTCAGATGTTCTTTTCTTTCTATTCCTTTTATTTTTTCATTTTGAGCCTCTGTTTTTATTTTGTTTCCAAGTTCTTTTACTAGATAGATATTTACATCAGCCTGTATTAAGGCTCTTTGCAAATCTTTTAATATTTCCTCTATTGTTTTTTTATCAATAAACACAGCTCCTGCTATTTTATCAAATCCTTTTTTCAGAGCGTTTCCAAGTGTTCCTAACATGTTCTTTATAGAAAATTAGTATTTAAAGAATTTTGGTTTTTTAATTAATAAAACTTGAAAAATAATGCATCATTGGGAAATAAAAGGGTTCATAGAGAGTCAATCTTGTTAGTATTGAAGTTCCTGCTGAAATTCCTAGGTTTGCTCCATCATTTCTTCCAAGAGGACTATCTCTTATGATAGGCTAAAAAAACCCTGCTAATAGAGCTTCTCCTATTACTGGGACTGGGCAGGCTATTCCAGCCAATCCTGTTAACAGATGAGTCAGTGAAATTTCTAAATCTGATTTTTTTGCCATGAAAGTTATTAGAAGGAGTATTTATAAATTTTTATATAAATAATCTCTGTTTCATGTGGAAGTAGTATAAACATAAAATCTAATTGGCTATAACAAAATATATAAAATAAGAAATTTATGCAATATAATGAAAAAAGAGGTTATAGAGTTAGAAAAATCTAGTAAAAGATTAGTGATTCTTTTTATTATTATTGTTTTACTTTTTATGACTTTTATTTCAGGTTTAGAGAACAATACTGATTCAGGAAGTATTAGAGATTTTATTCTTAGGCCTTTTTATGCTGCAAGCAAACTTTCAGGATTTGTTATTGAAGATTCTTATACTCAAGAAGAGGTTTCTGAAAAATCCAATAAAAAATTTAAAACATCTTCTGAAAATATTTTTCTTTTTTTATCTCCTGATAATCTTACTATAGATGAGGAAGAGGAATTTGAGATAAATGTCTCTGTTGGGAGCGTCGATGACTTGTATGGTATTCAGTTAAGCATAGATTATGATCCTGGTTTTTTGGAGTATGTTGATATTCAGGAGGGAGATTTTTTAAAAAAAGATTCTGAAATTTTTTCATGGGGTCCTGATACCTCAGGCCATGGAATGATTAAAAACTATATGGTAACAAGAATTTCTTCTAGCAGCGGAGTTAGTGGGAATGGAACTATTGCAAAAATAAGATTCCGGGTAATAAACTCTGGAACCTCTGAGGTAGGAATTTTCAATAGTAGATTAATTGATTCTGATATTCAGTATCTTTTGCATTTAATTGAAAATTCTTCTGTTACTGGAAAGATTCCTGAAAAACCATGCAGGCTAGAAAAAGCTTACTGGTCAGAAACAAAAGGTATGGAGGGAGATACAATTAATTTAACTTTGGAAGGTTTAAATTGTGATGGAAGAGATGTTAGTTTTGAAATCTGGGAGGATGATGTGCTTGTTTTTGATGATCCTGTTAATATAACTCCTCCAAATGCTACTTTTTTAAATGGAAAAGCAGTTTCATCATGGGTAGCTGAGTGGCAGGAAGATTTTGGGGATCCTGAATATTATTTTATTGCTTCTCTTGTAAGCAATTCAAGTAACAGTATAAATAGTAAAGATTATCCTAATGGAATTTTAGTTGTTGAAGAATTTTCAGAATGTGGTAATGGTATTAGGGAAGCTAAGGAGATTTGTGATGGTGATGATCTTGATGGAAAAACATGTGCTGATTTCGGATATGATGAGGGAGAGTCGGGTTGTTGTCCTGGTTGTTCTAGATTTAATTTTTCCAATTGCAGGAATATAACAAAAACCTGTGTTGATAATGATGCAGATAATCTAAATCCTTATTTTGTCTCCTCAAGTGTGGATTATAATGAAATTAGCTGTTTTGGTTCTGGATGTAAAAAATCAGGAGAGTGTTTGGAGAGTAATAAAACTGAAACTGATACATGTAAGGGAGATTTGATTGTTGAGAGAATTTGTAATAATGATAATACTATCGGATACAGAGAGTATGAATGTGAGGAAGGATGTAAGGATGGAGCCTGCGTTATATCAGGATGTATGATTAATCAATTAGAGTGGAGTAATCTGCTGGTTCATAACAATTCAAAAGTTGAAATGTTAATTAGTGGAAGTGAATGTGATGGTGAACTTATGAATATAACAATAATTGAAAAAGATTATTTTACTAAAGATGATTTTGTTGATAGTATAAGTAATATAAGGTTTAATAATTCTGTTGAATGGACTGCTTTTTGGACCAGAGATGAGAGAGGTCTTCCTGAGTATTATTTCAGGGTTGAGATTAATGATTTTGTTTATGATTCTAGTAAAGATATTTTTAAAATGTTAAAAGTAAGGCCTTCTAAAAGGCACTGGAAAGAGATAGGGATTCCTCTGAAAAAAGGAAAGAATGTTTTTAGCATACCTCTAATCGCTGAAAATATGTCTGTTGATTATATTTTTAGAGATATTTCACAAAAAGCAGATAAACTTTATACTTATAATTCAGATAACAAATGGAGAATTTATCATTTTAATAAATCAAAACCTAGTAATTTGCTTGAACTTAGGGAGGGAGAGGGTTATATTTTATTCATGAAAGAAAACACTACACTTTATATCAATGGTTCTAAGACCAACTCAAGTTTTGATTACCCAACTTTTAATCTAAATCAGGGTTGGAATTTAATAGGAACTTTTTCAGGAGACACTGCTAAAAGTATTTTAACTGTAAAAAATATTTTAGAAGGGGTTAAATATGATAGATTGTTTATTTTCAATAAATCTTCGAGTAGATATGATTCATTAGAAGAAAAAGATGTGTTGAATGAGAGATACAGTTACTGGATATATGTTAAAGATAAATCATCATTTACCCCTATTACAGGGGAGGCAATTGGAGGTTAAAAATGAGGAATAAATTATTAGTTTTAATAATTCTTTTGATTAATTTAAATTTTATTATAGCACAGATTCCAACTTATCACCAGTTTTATGGCTCAGTAATTGATTCTGAAGGAAATGTGGTTGATAAAAATCTTGATATTGAGGCTTATATAAACGAAACCTTAGTAGGAAGTGTTACTACTAAAAACGGAACTTATGGAGAAAAAGTCTTATTCTTTGTCGAGGATGGTGAAAATGGAGATCTAATTGAATTTTTTATAAATGATATTTTAAGTGGAAATTATACTTTTATGAATGAAGAAACAACTGAGTTGGATTTAGTATGGCCTTGTGGTAATGGGATTTTTGAAAAAAGTAAAGGGGAACAGTGTGATTCAGATGCTATTCCTTCTAACTGCCGGAAAGAGGGATATGATTCTGGTGTTTTGAAATGCACTTTTGATTGCAAACTTGATTTTTCTGATTGTAAACATCATACTGGAGGAGGTGGAGGTTCTT